>CAYWVA010000017.1:0-19803 GCA_964461545.1 uncultured Rhizobiaceae bacterium
CGACGACGACGATGGCCCGATCTCGCCCTGATCGCACCGGCGGCGTTCTGTCAGCGTCGCTGCCAGCGTGAGCGGGCCACGGCCGTGCCGGCAGACGCCGAGGTGCAAGCTGGCCGCCGACTTGCGCAATTTGCTCGCAAGCCTGCGCTATTTGTTGTAATGAGCGACTAATCCTGGCCGCCCCACGATGTGGTCGCTGGGCAAAGTCGATGGAGGAAAGAGTCATGGCTAGCAAGTGGATATGCGCGGCGCTCGTCGGTTTCCTGGCGACTGTCTCGTCTGGATATTTGGCCGCGCAGCCGGCAGGCACGGCGGTCGCCGTGCTGCAGCAGTCAATCTTGACCGCTTCTGGTCAGCAAAGGGTCCTTGCGCAGGGTACCCCGGTTGCGATGGGCGACGTCGTGCAGACGGGGCCCAATGGCCAAGCTCAGCTTCTGTTTGAGGACCAAACGCGAATCGTCGTCGGGCACAACTCGAACCTGGTGATCGAATCGGCGCTGTTCCGCGCCGACGGGAGCGCGGAACGACTCGCCATCAATGCGCTGCGCGGCTCGTTCCGCTTCATCAGCGGCCGAAGCGCCAGCGCGGCATATTCGATTCGTACGCCGACCGCTACAATTGGCGTGCGGGGAACGACGTTCGACTTCACTGTCGAGTGAGCGTCGCGTCGGATGCCCAAGCGGGCGCTGCCCGATCTTGAGCCAAAGCTGTCGCGCCACAATGGTTCCAATTGACGAGCCTATGCGAGCCGATTGTCGGCCAGCAGCCGCATGAACAAGATCGCCATCCTGTTTGGCCTCGTTTTCTTGATTGCCCTAACCGCCGTGCGTGTGGCTGACCCTTATCCGGTTCAGGTTGCTCGGGATGTCTATTTCGACCAGTTGCAGCGTCTGTCTCCACGGGAAAACGTACCGCTTCCGATCCGCGTCGTCGATGTCGATGAAGTCTCGTTGGCGGCAATCGGCCAATGGCCTTGGCCCCGCTACACGCTGGCCGAACTCGTCGACCGCCTCGACGAACTCGGCGCCGCCGCCATTGCTTTCGACATGCTGTTCGCCGAACCCGACCGCATGTCGCTGGCCCGGCTCGTGGCCGACCCGCGCTTCAGCGATGTTCTTGGCCAGATCGACATCCGCGACAGGGTTGCGTCGATCGATAATGACGAGATATTCGCCGCAGCCATTCGTGATCGTTCCGTCGTCTTGGGGGTGGCCGCAGTCACCGGGTCCCCGTCCCAAGCCTCCCAGTCGAGATGGAAGGCGGGCATCGTCGAGGTCGGGAACAACCCGGCATCCGGTCTGGCGTCAGTGTCGGCGACCACGGACATCGTGCCAGCGCTAAGAGAGGCGGCGACGGGAATCGGCAGCGTCAATGTCAGTCCCGGGACGGCGTCGACGGTGATTCGGCAGATTCCGCTGATCTGGAGGGCGGGAGACACTCTTTTGCCCAGCTTGGCGCTTGAAGCGCTTCGAGTGGCGCAAGGCCAGTCCACCATCGTGGTCATCGGCTCCACGACGACGGAAGGGGCGGTGGAGGCGGTGCGGGTCGGCCAATTTGAGGTGCCGACGACGGCGAGCGGGCAGTTGTGGGTGCGATATCGGCCGCACGACGAGGCGCTCTACGTCTCGGCGCTGTCGGTGCTCGACGAGACGCGCCAGGCCGGGCTCCGTGAGGCCATCGACGGTCATATCGTGCTGGTCGGCACGTCGGCGGCGGGGCTGCTCGACATCCAGACCACGCCGTTGGGTGAGAACGTGCCGGGAGTGTCGATTCACGCGCAGATGCTGGAGCAGATCCTTCTTGGCGACTACCTGCTGCGCACCGATTGGATCGAAGGATTGGAATTCGCCGCCTTCCTGCTCCTCGGCATCGTCATGATCGTCGTGATGTCGGTCTCCGGACCCCGGCTTTCGATCCCGGCAGTGGCAGCGGTCGGTGCCTTGATCGTGTCCGGCAGCTGGATCGGCTTCGATCGCTACGGCGCGCTTTTCGACGCCAGCTTTCCGGTCGCCGGCGGCCTGGTCGCGTTCCTCGCCATGACCAGCTTCCAGTATCTCGTCGCCGATCGCGAGAAACGCATGATCCGCCGCTCCTTTTCCCACTATGTCGCGCCCGCCGTGCTGAATGAAATCGAGAAAAGCGGCCACCAGCTCGAGCTCGGCGGCGAGATCCGCGAAGTGACCATCATGTTCTCCGACATTCGCGGTTTCACCAGTCTCAGCGAAAGATTGGAGGCAACCGAGCTGGTCTCTCTTCTCAACGAGCTGTTCAGCGAGCTGACCGATCAGATCCTCGCCGAGCATGGCACGATCGACAAGTTCATCGGCGACTCGATCATGGCGTTTTGGAACGCACCCCTGGAGACCCAGGAGCATCGGCTTCGCGCCTGCTCCGCGGCGTTGCGGATGAGGGTTGCGCTCAAGGCGTTCAACGAATCCATGAACGGCCAACAAGACCCGGTATCGCTCGGCATTGGCATCAACTCCGGAAGCGCCTGTGTCGGCAATATCGGCTCGCGCAACCGCTTCAACTATTCGGCCATCGGAGATGCGGTGAACGTGGCGGCGCGCATCGAGGCCGGCTGTCGCCACGTTGCCTATGACGTGCTGCTGTCACAAGATACCGCCGTAGAAGAAACGGCGCTGGCCACTCTCGACGCCGGGAAACTGGACCTGAAAGGAAAGACCCACCGTGTGCCGACCTACATACTGGTCGGCAATGGCGAGCTTCACAACCGAGAGGACTTCAAGGATCTCTCCTCGCGCCACACCGAGCTTGTGCGCGCCTTGGTCAGATCCGACCCCGAGGCCCCGGGTCAGCTCGACTCATGCAAGTCGCTCGCCGCGGCCATTGAACCGGGCCTGATCGGCTTTTATGAGAGGCTGCCTGATCGTGTGGATGATTTTCGCTAGTCGTTCCCCGCTCGCCAGGGATTCGGCCCTGGCCGCAGCTCATCGCCCCTCGACATCAACATAGCCCCTCCAGCAGGATGCTGCAGTAGAGCAAAGGGTTCGGATCGGGCTCCGACTTGGTACATCAGACCTCGTTCGGCAGCCTGAACGATATATTGACTCAGTCAATCATTTGCGACAATGTATTTCCCATGGACCAGGCGATGGCAGGGACCCAGCCTCCCTTTGACGAGGCGCAGCAGATCGCACAGGTGCGCCGATTCAACCGCTTCTACACTCGCCAGATCGGCCTTCTCGACGAGGGACTGCTGAACAGCAAATTCACCCTGACCGAGGTGCGCATCCTCTATGAGCTTGCCAATCACGACGATTTGCGTGCCGTCGACATAAACCGGGCGCTCGACATCGACCCCGGCTATCTCAGCCGCATCCTCAAGAAATTCGAGGCTCGCGGGCTCGTCGAGCGCACGCCCTCCGAGTCCGATGCGCGCCAGGCCATCCTGGCCATCACCGAAGTCGGCCGCTCAGCCTTTGCGCCGCTTGACCAGGCCTCGCAAGCGCAAGTCGCGACGATGCTGGCTCGACTGTCGCCCGAGCAGCGCTCATGGCTCATCGACGCCATGTCAACTATCCAGCGCCTGCTCGACAACACCGGATCGCAGTACAGTCTGCGCCCGCTGCGTAGCGGCGACATCGGCTGGATCATCCATCGCCATGGCGTTATCTATGCTCAGGAATTCGGCTGGGACGAGACCTTCGAGGCGCTTGTGGCCGAGATCGCCGGGGCGTTCGTTCGCACCTGCGACCATGCCCGCGAGCGCTGCTGGATCGCCGAACGAAAGGGCGAGGTCGTCGGCTCGGTGTTCCTGGTGCGCGACAGCGACGAGGTCGCTAAGCTGCGGCTGCTCTATGTCGAGCCGGCCGCCCGCGGCCTCGGCATCGGGCGGCGCCTGGTTGCCGAGTGCATCGGCTTTGCCCGCAGCTCGGGCTACCGCAGCGTCACGTTGTGGACCAACGACGTGCTGATCCAGGCCCGGCGCATCTACGAGGCGGCAGGCTTCAGGCTGCAAAGGGAAGAACCGCACCGGTCCTTCGGCAAGGATCTGGTCGGTCAGTACTGGGAGCTTTCGCTGTGACGGCGATCATGTTGCCTGACGGACGAGCATTAAACCCATCGTGGAGCCCCATCGAAGCGGATAAAGTGGACTGTGTCAACAAAGCGACCAAATCATATGCGGGGTGATGGGCGGGCGCGACTTTTTCCGTGAGGAAGAAAGAGATGAGCGGAAACGACACTTCACAAGTTGCCTCGGACGGCCGCATCGTCGTCCGCCGCGACGACCCGGTCATGATGATCGGCATCGACCGCGTGGCCAAGCTCAACGGCTTCAGTGCCGTCATGCTGAAGGAGCTGGCGGAAGCCTACACCGCAATGGAGCAGGACCCCTCCATCCGCTGCGGGGTGCTGTATGCGGAAGGGCCGCATTTTACTGCGGGACTGGAGCTTGACAGGGTTGCCCATCTGTTTTCCCAGGGGCGACCCCTGTTTCCCGGCGGCGAGATCGACCCGATCGGCCTGCGGCCACCCATCCGGTCGAAGCCGCTCGTCGCGGCCGTGCAGGGTATCTGCTTCACGCTGGGCATAGAGTTGATGCTGGCAGCTGATATCGTCATCGCTGCATCCGACTGCAGATTCGCGCAGCTGGAGGTCCGGCGCGGGATCATGGCGAACCAGGGCGCGACGATCCGGATCAGCGAGCGCGCCGGGCTGGGCAACGCGCTGCGCTACCTGCTCACCGGCGAGGAGTTTGACGCCGAGACGGCCCTGCGTCTCGGCCTTGTACAGGAGGTCGTCGCCCCCGGGACCCAGGTCGAGCGCGCGGCTGCGCTGGCGAGGACGATCGCGAACCAAGCGCCCCTTGCCGTTGCCGCGACGCTGGCCAATGCACGCAAGGCGGTTTTCTCGGGAGCAGACGCGGCGGCAGCGGAACTCGATGAGCTGCAAAGCCAGTTGATGTCCAGCGAGGATGCTGCGGAGGGCGTGCTGAGCTTCAAGCAACGGCGTCCGGCCCGGTTCTCCGGGCGTTGAAGCGCGAGCGCCGGCAGCCGCGGGGGTGAAGCACGGCGAGGTTGATGGGATGGAAGCATTTCAAGTCGAGCAAATCGACCACGTGCACGTTCACGTGTCCGACCGGGAGACGGCGGCCGCCTGGTACGCGCGTGTCCTGGGGCTCAGCAAGGACGAGAAATTTGCCGTCTGGGCTGCCGATCCGGATGGTCCCCTGATGCTGACGAGCGCGACCGGACAAACCCGCATCGCGCTGTTTCAACGGCTCGGCGCCGCAGGCGCCGCCGCCGGCCGCACGGTTGCATTTCGCATCGGCGGAGCTGGCTTCGTGGCGTTGTTGTCGGCGCTGCCCGAACTGCGCCTTGACGACGGCGCTGGCCGGACGATCGGCGAGGCTGACGTGGTCGACCACGACCTCGCCTGGTCGGTCTATTTCTGCGATCCGGACGGCAACCGTATCGAGGTTACCAGCTACGACTACGACTTCGTTGCGGGCAGGCTCAGGCGCTGAGAAGAAACGCAGTGGCGATCTGGTGACGTGGAGGCCGGTTGCCGTTCAGCGATCGGACCCGATGATCGCTGCAGGTGTCCACGTCGATTGCCGGCGGGCAAGACGCGCTTTTCGGCTTTCGTCATCGTACTCGACCGGCAGCACCGGTTGGGAAAACATCTCATGGTCCCGGAGGGAGTTGAGAACGACGATGACCCGCCGCGGCTCCTGCCTGGTGAGCGCCGCAACGTAGACCCCGCACGTGGCGCAAACCAGGTAGGCGGCGGTCCGCAATCCAAACTCGTAGAATGAAACTCGCGCCGGATCCTCCAGGCGGATGCAGACTTGGCCGCGTGGATCGGACACCGTGCGAGAATTGTGCTTGCGGCAAAAGCTGCATTGGCAGGCGCGGATCTCGATCTCGGACGGCGGAATATCGGTCGTGAACTCGATCTCGATGTTTCCGCAATGACATCCGCCGGTGAATTTCATGACTGGGCGCTCGCCTCGGCGGCGGCGGGCCGGTGGACGGCGATGCCGACCATGACGACGTCCACGCTTAAGATGTCCTTTGCGCCCGATGGGCATCGAGGGTTTGCGCTTGACTTCCAGCGGGTCCGAACATGGCGTCACCGTTCAGCGATGAGAGGGCTCGTATATCAGGCCGGCCCCAACTGGCAATGGCACCCTTTGCGCCGGTGGCAGTTGTGAGCTAGCTCTTGACCATGAAGGAGACCGGCACAGACGGGCGTGTTGCCGATGCACTCCCCCGGCATTGGGTGGACCATTGGCTGCCGGCCGCTGCCCGCCCCTATGCCCGGCTGGCCAGGCTTGAGCGGCCGATCGGCTGGTGGCTGCTTCTGCTGCCCGGATGGTGGTCGATTGCACTCGCGCAAGTTCCCGCCGGCGGAGGGCCGCCCGACGTTCGGTTGCTGACACTGTTCCTCATCGGCGCCATCGTCATGCGTGGTGCCGGCTGCACCTTCAACGACATCGTCGACCGCGATTTCGATGCCCGGGTCGTCCGGACCCGGTCGCGCCCGATCCCCAGCGGCCGGGTGAGTCTGCGCCAGGCGCAAGCTTTCCTGGTTGGGCTGGCGTTCATCGGACTGGCCATCCTGCTGCAGTTCAACACCTTCGCCATTGCGCTCGGCGCCCTGTCGCTGGTCACCGTCGTCGTCTATCCGTTCATGAAGCGGGTGACCTACTGGCCGCAGCTGTTCTTGGGGCTCGCCTTCAACTGGGGTGCGCTTCTCGGCTGGGCTGCGGTGCACGGACGACTCGAGCCCGCGCCGCTGGTGCTCTATCTCGGCGGCATCTTGTGGACACTTGCCTATGACACGATCTATGCCCACCAGGACAAGGAAGACGATGCGCTGATCGGCATCAAGTCGACGGCACTCAAGCTCGGGGCGGCAACGCCGCGATGGCTGGCCGGCTTCTTTGCCGCCGCGCTCGGCCTCATCGCGGCTGCCGGATGGCTTGCCGGAGCGGGTGCCATCTACCATATCGGGGTGGCGGCCGCAGGCCTCCATGCCGTATGGCAGCTCGCCAGTCTCGACATCGACGATCCGGCGCGCTGCCTCAAGCTCTTCCGCTCAAACCGCGATTTCGGCCTGATTATCTTTGCCGCCACCGTCGCCGATTCACTGATAGGGACCATTTGAGGCCACCTGAGACCATGACCCAGCAACGACCTTTACTCGACATTGCCGAGGACGTGATGGCGCGGGCCCGGCGGCTTGGTGCCGATGCAACCGACGTCCTGGTGGTTGCCGGGGAAGCCGTCGAGGTGGAGATCCGCGACCGCCAGATCGAATCGGTGGAACGCGCCGAAGGCCGCGACCTGGGACTGCGCGTGTTTATCGGCCAGTCGCAGGCCATCGTCTCGGCGAGCCGCTTCGAGGCGGCCGATCTGGAAGCCATCGCCGAGCGCGCCGTGGACATGGCCAAGGCCGCGCCGCCCGATCCGTTTGCCGGCCTTGCCGATCGGGGCGATATCGCCCGAGAGGCGCCCGCCCTCGATCTGGCCGATGAGGCCTCGCCGACCACTGATGACCTGCTCGCGCTGGCTCGTGCCGCGGAAGGGGCGGGCCTCGAAATCGCCGGCGTGACCAAGTCGGCCGGCGCCTCGGCCAGCGCCTCGCGGCGCGCCATGGTGCTGCTGGCCAGCAACGGCTTTGCCGGCAGCTATGCCCGCACCGATTACGGCATCAGCGCCGCCCTCATCGCGGGCTCCGGAACCGCCATGGAACGCGACTACGACTATAGCGCGGCAGTGCATTTCGCCGATCTCGAACCGGCCGAACGCATCGGGCGGTCAGCGGGAGAGCGCACGGTGCGCCGGTTGGGAGCGCGCAAACCCGCCTCGCAGCGCACCGCCGTCGTGTTCGACAAACGCGTTGCCGGCGGGCTTGTTGGCCATCTCGCCCAGGCAATCGTCGGCCACGCCATCACCCGCGGCACGAGCTTTCTCAAGGACAGACTGGGCGAGACATTGTTCAAGCCCGGCACGACCATCATCGACGATGCGCGCCTGCCGCGCGGCCGAGCATCGAAGCCTTTCGACGGCGAGGGCCTGCCCACAGGGCGCCTGGCCGTAGTCGAAGACGGGGTGCTCAAGAGCTGGCTGCTCGACTGCCGCTCGGCCCGCCAGCTCGGCCTGCGATCTACCGGACACGCCTCGCGCGGCACCGGCGGGCCGCCGTCGCCGGCTGCGACCAACATGTATCTTGAGGCGGGCACGATTTCCCCCGAAGCCCTCATCAGCACCATGGAACGCGGGCTTCTGGTCACCGAACTCATGGGCATGGGTGTCAATCTCGTCACCGGCGACTACAGCCGCGGCGCGGCCGGATTCTGGATCGAGAACGGCGCCATCGCCCACCCAGTGAGCGAGGTCACGATTGCCGGCAATCTCTCGGACATGTTCTTGGCGCTCAGCCCCGCCAGCGATCTGGAGTTCCGCGGCACCATCAACGCACCGACCTCGCTGGTCGGGGAGATGACCGTTGCCGGCGTGTGACGATCACACGTTGCTCGCCCGGGCGGCCGAACCCCTGCATGCGGCGCTCGCCGAGGCCGGCGAGCTGGCGCTGTCGTATTTCCGCCGCGAGCCGCGCTGCTGGCGCAAATCCGACGGCACGCCGGTGAGCGAGGCCGATATCGCCGTCGACGATCTGCTCAGGGCGCGACTCGGCTCAGCCTTTCCAGACTTCGGCTGGATCTCGGAGGAAAGCTGCGACATTGACGCCGCCGCCGGCCGGCCATCGTGGATCGTCGATCCCATCGACGGCACCCGGTCCTTCCTCGACGGCGATGACGGCTGGTGCGTTGCGGTCGCTCTTATCGTCGCCGGCCGGCCGGTTGTCGCCGGCATCGTGCGGCCGGCCACCGACGACTGGTTCGAGGCGGTACGGGGCGGCGGGGCAAAGCTCAATGGCGGTGCGATCGTGGTGAGCGGACGCCGCGAGCTGGAGGGTGCGGAGCTGATGGTCAAGCCGCGGCTGCTGTCGCGCAACGGATGGGCGCGGCCCTGGCCGCCGGTCCGCACCGGCTCGACTGGCTCACTGGCGCTCAGGCTGTGCCACGTCGCCACCGGGCGCTACGATGCCACGATTGCGATTGGCGACAAGGCCGACTGGGACCTGGCGGCCGGCGACCTCATCGTGCACGAGGCCGGCGGCAAGGTGAGCGATCTCGAAGGCGTGGCGCTCAGCTACGGGCCGGGCCGACCAGGGCGCCGCGGCTTCATTGCCGCAGGAGCCAATATCTACGACGCGATCCTTGAACACACCGCCGGCCACGGCAGCGCCGTTGCAGGAGGCAGTCATGGCTGAGGAGCCCAAGCCAGCCAAGCCGCAGCTGTTGCATCTGGTGTTTGGCGGCGAGCTTGAACGGCTCGATGACGTGCGCTTCCGCGACACCTCGGGGCTCGACATCGTCGGCATCTATCCCAATTACGCCGAAGCTTACGTGGCCTGGCAGAAGAAGGCGCGGGAGACCATCGACCACGCCGAGATGCGCTACTTCATCGTCCATTTGCACCGCCTCCTCGACCCCGAACAGGGGGGCAAGGCGGGATAGTTGGGAAAGGCCGTCTTCGGATAGAGAGTCAGTATTGGATGCCAGCCTGCGCTGGCATGACGGTAGCAGCAACTAATTCTCGTCCATCTTGAGGGCGGCGATGAAGGCCTCCTGGGGAATCTCGACGGAGCCGAACTGGCGCATCTTCTTCTTTCCCGCCTTCTGCTTGTCCAAAAGCTTGCGCTTCCTCGACACGTCGCCGCCATAGCACTTGGCCGTCACGTCCTTCCTGAGCGCCGAGATGGTCTCGCGCGCCACCACCCGACCGCCGATCGCCGCCTGGATCGGGATCTTGAACATATGGCGCGGGATCAGGTCCTTGAGCTTTTCGCACATCACCCGGCCGCGCTGCTCGGCGCGCGTCCGGTTGACGATCACCGCCAGCGCATCGACGGGCTCGGCATTGACCAGTATTTGCATCTTGACCAGGTCGCCGGTTTCGTAGCCCTCGATGTGGTAGTCGAACGACGCATAGCCGCGCGACACCGACTTGAGCCGGTCGTAGAAATCGAACACCACCTCGTTGAGCGGCAAGGCGTAGATCAGCATGGCGCGCGAACCGGCGTACGTGAGCTCCTGCTGGCGGCCGCGCCGGTCCTCGCACAGCTTGAGGACGGATCCGAGATACTCGTCGGGCACCAGAATGGTCGCCTTGATCCACGGCTCCTCGATGCGGTCGATGTAGACCGGATCGGGCATGTCGACAGGATTGTGCATCTCCAGCATCGAGCCGTCGTTCAGGTGGACGCGGTAGATCACCGAGGGCGCGGTGGTGATAAGTTCGATGTTGAACTCGCGCTCGAGCCGCTCGCGCACGATCTCCAGATGCAACAGACCGAGAAAGCCGCAGCGGAAGCCGAAGCCCAGCGCCGCGGAGCTTTCCATCTCGTAGACGAAGCTGGCATCGTTGAGGCGGAGCCGGCCGATGGCCTCGCGCAGCGCCTCGAAATCGGCGGTGTCGACCGGAAAGAAGCCGGCGAACACCACCGGCTGGGCCGGCTTGAAGCCCGCCAGCGGCGTCTTGCACGGCCGCTTTTCCTCAGTGATGGTATCGCCGACGCGGGTGTCGGCCACTTGCTTGATGGCGGCGGTGAAGAAGCCGATCTCGCCGGGCTCCAGTGATGAGACCAGTTCGGGCTTGGGGCGGAAAATGCCGACGCGCTCGACCTGGTAGCTGGCGTCGGTGGAGATGAGCTTGATGCGCTGGCCCTTCTTCAGCTGGCCGTCGATGATCCGCGTCAGCACCACGACGCCGAGATAGGGATCATACCAGGAATCGACCAGAAGTGCCTTGAGCGGGGCATTAAGGTCGCCCTGCGGCGCAGGCAGTCGATGGACGATGGCCTCCAGCACCTCTGCGACCCCCTGGCCGGTCTTGGCGGAGATCTCGATGGCGGCGGAGGCGTCGAGCCCGATCACGTCTTCGATCTGCTGGCGGATGCGGTCGGGCTCGGCGGCCGGCAGATCGACCTTGTTGAGGACCGGCACGATCTCGTGGTCGTTGTCGATCGCCTGATAGACGTTGGCGAGCGTCTGGGCCTCGACGCCCTGGCTGGCATCGACGACCAGAAGCGATCCTTCGACGGCGGCGAGCGAGCGGTTGACCTCGTAGGAGAAGTCCACATGGCCAGGCGTGTCGATCAGATTGAGCTCGTAAAGCTGGCCGTTGCGGGCGGTGTATTCGAGCCTGACGGTCTGGGCCTTGATGGTGATGCCGCGCTCGCGTTCGAGATCCATCGAATCGAGCACCTGCTCGCGCATCTCGCGCATCGTCAACCCGCCGCATAGCTGAATCAGGCGGTCGGCCAATGTCGACTTGCCGTGGTCGATATGGGCGATGATGGAAAAGTTGCGGATGTGGGCGGTGTCCGTCATGGCCGGCGCTATGGCAGGGGGGTGTCACCGCGTCAAGCAAAGGCGGGGTGCTGGCCCTTGTCTCCAGGGCGTCAATTCGGCGGGTAATTCCTGGTCAGAAGGGCACTGGGCGCATTCATGACGACGGCCAAATTCGCTTCGGTCCGATGGCGCCGAGGCCCGGCAGCTTGATCGCCAGTTCCTGCGGATCGATGCCGATGGTGGCGCCGAGAACATGCAGTTCGAGCCCTTCGGCACGGGCGATCGCGGCCCCGATCACGCCCCACGCCGAGACCTGCCAGCCGGTGCCCGACGGGGTCGGACCGAACCTCAAACCGGGCCCCATATAGTCCTTGCCGATGCCGGTCGGATCCATTTCAGCGCCGAAGCCGGGCACATTTCTCAACACATAGGCCACAAAGCTGTTGGAGTTCGGCCCCGGCCACGCCCGATAGGTGCCGCCACCGCTCCACGGGTAGTCCGCGATAGCCGCCTCGATGCGCCCGATCAGGGCCTCGGCCTGGCTCCCTCGCACCTCGTGGATGATGCGCGGATCGTTGCCGTACCAACGCGCGTCGGGGGCGCGGTGGTCGCGCCGCACCGGGTTGCCCCAGCCGACGACATCATAGCGCACATAGGACTGTGAGTTCGTCGGCTTTACCACGATCCAATGGTGCACCGCCACGACGCCCTTCCAGCGCCCTGAGCGGGCAGCATAGACCGCAACCATGGCCTCGCTTTCGGAGGCGGCGCTGGGAAGCGTTCCGGTCGACGACCAGTCGGCGCTGCGCCAGCTGTCCGGCCAGCCGCCAGCCCAGCCTGCCACTGCGCCGGTGAGCACCGGAGCGACGAAGGCGAGCATCAGGAACCAGATGAAAACCTTTGCAATGCGTCGCATGGGGCAAAGCTGCTCGGTCGCGGGCACAAGGTCAAGCCTCAGATGGACGAGGCTAGTCTGCCCAGCAATGTAGAAAGAGCCACGCCCGGCCTATCATGCTGCGATCGCTGCGCCGCAGCCGATGATGGCCGCGATCTCGTCGTCGCCAAACCCGACCTCGGCCAGGACTTCGCGGGTGTGCTCCCCGAACAGCGGCGCCGGGCGGCGCACTTGCGCCGGGTTGCGGTGGAACTTGACCGGCGAGCCCAAAGTCTTGACGGGACCGGCAACGGGGTGCTCGACCTCCACCACCATCTGTCGCGCCAGCGTCTGAGGGTGGGCCTGCATCTCGGCAATCGACAGGACCGGCCCGGCGGGCACACCGGCGGCATCGAGCTTGGCAGTCCACTCCCCGGTCGAGCGGGATCGGAAATAATCGCCCAGCACCGCAGCCAGGTCGTCGCGGTTTTCCATACGCAGCCGATTGGTCTTGAACCGCGGGTCGCTCTTGAGCTGCTCGGCGCCGATCACCCGAAGCATCCGCTCCCAGTTGGCTTGATTCGCAGCCCCGAGATTGATCCAGCCGTCGCTGGTCTCGAACGCCTGGTAGGGAGCATTCAGCGGATGGGCCGAGCCCATCGGTCCTGGAGATATGCCGGTCGCAAAACAGATCGCCGACTGCCAATAGGTGTGAGCGATCGCTGCCTCGAACAGCGAGGTATCGACGCGCTGGCCCTCGCCGGTCTTGAGCTTGTGGGCATAGGCCGCAGCGCAGCCCATGGCGGCGAGGATGCCGGCGGTGATGTCGGACACCGGCGCGCCCACCTTGATCGGCGGCCGGCCGGGCGCTTCGCCGGTGATCGACATGAGCCCCGACATGCCCTGGGCTATGAGGTCGAAGCCGCCGCGCTCGGCCCATGGCCCGGTGCGACCGAAGCCCGAGATCTCGCAATAGATGAGGCCCGGGTTGATGCTGCTCAAGACGTCATATCCCAGCCCGAGCTTGGCCATCGTGTCGTGGCGGTAATTCTCGATCAGGCAATCGGCACCCTCGATCAGCCGAAGCAGGACGTTTCTGCCCGGCTCCGACTTGAGGTCGAGGGCAATGCCGCGCTTGTTGCGGTTCATCATCATGAAGGCGGCAGACTCGCCGTTGATGTCGGGCGGCACGAAACGCCGGGTATCGTCGCCGCCTTGGGCCTTCTCGACCTTGATGACGTCGGCCCCCATGTCGGCGAGCATCAGGCCGCATGCCGGCCCGGCCATGATATGGGCAAGCTCGAGCACCCGCATTCCGGCCAGCGGCCCGGACATTGCCTAGCGCCCTTTCCAGCGCGGCGGCCGCTTGTCGAGAAACGCCGCCTGGCCCTCGCGGAAGTCCTCGCTCATGTAGCACATGGTGATGAGATCATGGTCGTCGGCCTCGGCCGTGCGCAGTCGCAGGCGTCGCAGCGCTTCTTTTGTGGCTCTGAGCGTAAGCGGCGCATAGCCGGCAATGGTTGCCGCCAGGTCCAGCGCGCGGGATTCCAGCGCCTCGAAGCTCTCCACGATCTCCGAGACAAGGCCGACCGCCAGCGCCTCCTCGGCGCCGATGAGCCGCGCCGTGAAGATGATCTCGCGGGTGCGGCCTGCTCCGATAAGCGTCACCAGACGCGACAGCGAGGCATTGGACAGGCAGTTACCCAGCGTCCGCGCGATGGGGAATCCGAACTTGAGATCGCGGGTTCCGATCCGCAGGTCGCAGGCTGCGGCAATCGCTGCGCCACCTCCCGTGCAGGCGCCGGCAAGGGCTGCAATCGTCGGCACCGGGCAGCATTCGACGGCGCCCAGGACCTCGTTCATGCGCCGCTCGTAGGCCAGAGCGTCAGCAGCCTGGCGGATATCGCGGAAGCTCGAAATGTCGGTGCCCGCCGCAAAGGCTTTGCCGCCGGCCCCGATGACGACCAGTGCTCTCACCTCCGGATCTGTTGAAACCTCCTGGCAGATCTCAGCCAGTCTGTCGTACATGGCAAAGGTCAGGGCGTTGCGCGCCGCCGGCCGGTTGAAGGTAATCACGCCTATACCGTGGTCTTGCCGGTAGAGCAGGTCATCGCCGGCGAGGCCGCCTTGGGAGTCTGGGCTGTGCATAAAAGCTGCTTCCTCAGCCAGATTGCGGAGCGGTCTGCTTCAGATGGTTCATGGCTTGCGCCGCGCCACCGGCCTGGTGGGGCACGCCGGCGACCGCCATACCCATCTCCACGCCGCAGATCGTGCCCATCAGCATGAGATCGTTGAAGTCGCCGAGATGGCCGATGCGAAACACCTTGCCGGCGAGCTTCGACAGCCCGTTGCCGAGCGACATGTTGAAGTTCTCAAGCACGGCCGTCCTGAACTCATCGGCATCGTGACCATCGGGCATCACCACGGCGGTGAGCGAGTGGGAATAGTCGCGGGGCTCCAGGCACAGCACCTCAAGTCCCCAGCCCTGGACGGCGCGGCGGGTGGCCTCGGAGTGGCGCTGGTGCCGGGCAAAGACGTTGTCGAGGCCCTCCTCATGCAGCATGTCGATGGCCTCGGCCAGGCCGTAGAGCAGGTTGGTGGCCGGGGTATAGGGGAAAAAGCCGTTGGCGTTGGCCGTCAGCATCTCCTCCCAGCCCCAGTAGGCGCGCGGCAAAGTTGCGCTCTTGGAGGCCTTCAGCGCCTTTTCGCTCACCGCATTGAACGACAGGCCGGGCGGCAGCATCAGTCCCTTCTGGGAGCCGGCCACCGTGACATCGACCCCCCACTCATCGTGGCGGTAGTCGATCGAGGCCAGCGAAGAAATTGTGTCGACCATGAGCAGCGCCGGATGGCCGGTGCGGTCCATGCTTTCGCGAATCTCACCGATCCGCGAGGTGGCCCCCGTCGAGGTCTCGTTGTGCACGATGCACACCGCCTTGATGTCGCGGGCGGCATCGCGCACCAGGCGAGCCTCGATTGCCGCCGGGTCGGCGCCGCGGCGCCAGTCGGTGCCGATCAGCTCCGGCGTCAGGCCGAGCCGCTCCGCCAGCCTCTGCCACAGAAGCGCGAAATGACCGGTTTCGACCATCAGCACCCGATCGCCGGGCGACAGCGTGTTGACGAGGGCAGCCTCCCAGGCGCCCGTGCCTGAAGCCGGATAGATGATCACCGGGCCGGAGCACTTGAAAATCGACTTTAGTCCGGTGAGAATCTTGTGACCGAGTTTCCCGAAGGCAGGTCCTCGATGGTCCATGGTTGGATGATCCATCGCCCTGAGAATGCGGTCGGGAACATTGGTGGGTCCCGGGATCTGCAGAAAATGCCGGCCGGGAGCTCGCGTGCGTTGCATCGTCACCTGCTTTTGTCTGTGTTCCGGGCGGCTGATTATCGCGGCATTGCCGCGCCAAAGCAACTTGGGGCGCAACCGCCGGCCCCGATCACGGCGCGCCGAGGGTGGCCAGGAGGCCGGCCATGAAACGACCTCGCCGGGGCAGGCTTTCAACCTCAATGCGCTCCTCCAGGGTATGGTAGTCCTTGCCTTGCGCCCCCAGTCCGTCGAGCGTCGGGATGCCGATTGCGCCGGTGAAGTTGCCGTCCGAACCGCCCCCGGCGCTGCCGTGGTCAAGTTCGATGCCCGCCGAGCAGGCAAGGCGGCGCGCCATCTCATACATCGCCATAGTGGCTTGGCTGGGCTCCCACACGGGCCGCGTGACGCCGCGCGTGACCGTGAACGTGACGTCGTTTTCGATACCTGACATGGCCAGCATGCGATCGACGCCGCGATCCAGATCTTCCTGCCTCTTGGCCATGCTGAGCGCCTCGGCGCGGCACCAGCTGGGCACACAATTGACCCACTTTCCGGACTCGATCACGCCGATGCTGAAGGTGCAGTCCTCGCCTGTCATCTCTTCCACCGCAATGATGCGGCGCGCCATTTCGCGCAACGCCGAGCGCCCCTCGCCAGGGCGAATGCCGGCATGGCTGGGCTTGCCAAGCGTCTCCAGGTTGAAGCGCGCAATGGCATAGCGACCAGTTACCACCCCGCCATTCTGGCGACCGGGCTCCGGCACCAGCACGAAGCCATGGCGCGCGGCCTCCGCCTCGATGAGGTTGCGCGTGGAGGGGCTGCCGACCTCCTCGTCGCTGGTGAACAGCACGGTGATCGGCAGGTGCGTGGCGATGCCGGCCCTGTGCAACTGCTGGATGGCTTCCAGCGCCAGGTAGTTGCCGCCCTTCATGTCGACGATGCCCGGCCCGTAGCACATGTTGCCTTCGCGGCGAAACGGCAGCTTGGCCAGAGTGCCGAGCGGATGGACCGTGTCGAGATGGCCGAGGATGAGGATGCCCGGCCGATCCGGGCGAGGGTGCGGAAACGTGGCGCGCAGGCAGTCACCGAAACCCAGGTGACCGGCAATTGGCTCGATGCGCGCGCCCATGGTGGCAAGATCGCGTGCTGCCAGGCTCATCATGGCGTTCACCGCGCAAGCGTCCCAGGTGGGGCTTTCACACTCGATCCATGGCCGCAGACCTCGCAGCATGTCTTCGGCATCGAACGGCAGAGCGTTCACGTCCATGCGTTTTTTCTCCGAGTTCGTCAGGCCTCAGTCAAAGAAAGCCTTTTACACCTTGGTGGGCCGGCGACATTATCGTGGCAATGCCCTGGATGGAAGCCGCGGGGACGAATTGACAATGCAGCGCAAGACACTGACCCAGTTTCTCGTCGAGCAGCAGCGCCGGGAGGCGGCACTTCCCGCCCAGTTGCGCCTTCTGATCGAAATTGTCGCCAGGGCCTGCAAGGCCATCAGTCACTCGGTCAACAAAGGCGCGCTTGGCGGCATGCTTGGCGACATCGGCAGCGAGAACGTCCAGGGCGAAGTGCAAAAGAAGCTCGATGTGCTCGCCAACGAGACGCTGCTTGAGGCCAACGAGTGGGGTGGCCATCTCGCTGCCATGGCTTCAGAAGAGATGGAAACGATTCATCTCATCCCCAACCGCTACCCCAAGGGCGAGTACCTCCTGCTGTTCGATCCGATCGACGGGTCGAGCAACGTCGATGTCGATCTCACCGTCGGGACCATATTCTCGGTTCTCACCGCACCTGCAGAGGCTTCGGGCCGCACCGTGTGCGAAGTCGATTTCCTGCAGGCCGGACGCCATCAGGTTGCTGCCGGCTTCGCCATCTTCGGTCCACAAACCCTCCTCGTGCTGTCGGTGGGCACCGGGGTTCACGAATTTGCCCTGGATCGGGAGATGGGCTCCTGGGTGATGACCCGTGAGCGCATGCGCATCCCGGCGGGCAAGCGCGAGTTCGCCATCAACATGTCAAACCAGCGGCATTGGGCGCCGCCCATTCAGCGCTATATCGCCGAATGTTGCGCCGGTGCCTCGGGCCCATGCGGCTGTGATTTCAACATGCGATGGACCGGATCGATGGTCGCAGACATCTACCGCATCCTGAAACGCGGCGGCATATTCCTGTACCCCTGGGACGGCCGCGATCCGACCAAGCCGGGCAAGCTGCGCCTGATGTACGAGGCCAACCCGATGGGGTTCATCATCGAGCAGGCAGGAGGAAAGGCCTTCGACGGCCATCGGCGCATCCTCGATATAGAGCCGACGGCCCTGCATCAGCGGGTGGGCGTCGTGATGGGCGATCGCGCCGAGGTGGAACGGGTCACGCGCTACCACCGCGAGTACGACGCTGCAAGCGCCTCCGACCAGGTCCCACACCCGGCCACATGACCGTCACGGGGCTCCATCTGCTGGCAATCGCGCTTGGCGGGGCGTTTGGCGGCATCGGGCGCTTCTGGGTGTCGGGAGTCGTGGCGCGCCGCCTTGGCGAAAGATTTCCGTGGGGCACGCTTGTGGTGAACGTCACCGGTGCGGCCTTGATCGGGATGGCCGCAGGGGCGCTGTTGGCGCCCGACATGTCGGGCAGGCAGTCCTCAATCTGGGCGGTGCTCGTCATCGGCGTTCTCGGCAGCTACACGACCGTGTCCTCGTTCTCGGTCCAGACGCTGGCCCTGGTGCGGTCCGGGGAGCGGGCCCGCGCCGCGGCCAATGTGGCGGCATCGCTGAGCTTGTGTCTAGGGTCCGCCGCGGCGGCCTATATGGTCGTTCTATGGATGGTGAGAGCCTGATCTCGTGCCGGCAAGTCTACGCCTCTATGCTGCCGTCGGACTCGGCAGCGCGCTCGGAGCCCTGGCCCGGTTCGTGTGCACCGTCGCCATGGTGGGGCTGCTCGGACCGGCCTTTCCGTGGGGCACCTTGGCGGTCAATGTGCTGGGTTCGTTTGTGATCGGCCTTTACGCCACATTGACGGAGCCGGACGGCAGGCTGCTGGCGAGCCCTGCCCAGCGCCAGTTCGTGATGGCCGGCTTCTGCGGCGGCTTCACGACCTTCTCGATCTTCAGTCTGGAGACGCTGCTGCTCGTCGAGGCCCAGGCCTTCGGCCTGGCCGGGATCCACGTCGGGGCGTCGCTCGGGCTGTGGTTGATCTTCGTGTGGATCGGCTACCGGATCGGCGCGACACTGAACCGCCTCAAGAGGAGCTGAGTTTATGCAGGACTTCACCGAAGCCGTTCTGCTGCGGCTGTTCATCGGAGAAAGCGACCGCCACGACGGCCAGCCTCTCTACGAGGCCATCGTGCTCAGGGCCCGGGAACTCGGCATTGCCGGAGCCACCGTGCTGCGCGGACCGATGGGCTATGGCCGCTCGAGCCGGCTGCACACCACCAAGATCCTGCGGCTCTCCGATGATCTGCCGCTCATCATCGAAATCGTCGATACCAGGGAAAAGATCGACCTTTTGCTGCAAGAGGCCGAAGCGATGCTCGGCAGTTGCCTGGTGACGCTGGAGACTGTCCAGGTGGTGCGCTACGGCCACGATGCCGGGCTGGATTGATACCGCCCGCTCAATGATTGATTCGGTTCCCCCATCGACCTGCAACGGCCGACATGCGAAAATGTCGAGAGCTGGCCGTAGTGCAGACCGTTAGCCAGCCGCAGAGCGACCGTGCATGGCTAATGAGAGCGCAATACATCCCGGTCTGACCGGCAGGGCCGAGTTGGTGGTGGGAGAGATCCATACCGCGCCGCGCATCGGCAGCGGGCGAATCCACGTCCTCGGCACGCCGGTCATGATCAACCTCATGGAGGCCGCCGCACTGGCGGCCGTCGAAGGGCACCTTCCCCAGGGGCATCAGAGCCTCGGCATTGGGCTTGAGGTGAGCCACGTCGCGGCGACACCGATCGGAATGGGCGTGCGTGCGACGGCGGTGGTGACACGGGTCGAAGGCAACAAGATCGACTTCAGGGTCGAGGCCCGCGATGACATCGAGCTGATTGGCGAGGGCACCCACAAACGAGTCATTGTCGACGTTGAGCGTTTCGACAAGCGCGTGCAGAGAAAGGTCGCAGCCGGACCGCCTGTCTAGCCTGACTGCGTCATGAAAAGCGTGGATGGTTTGAGGTGTGTAGCGGATTGACGTTCAATCGAACACCGCACGCCACACCTCCTCGACAAGCGTGACGCCGA
>CAYWVA010000017.1:19903-21858 GCA_964461545.1 uncultured Rhizobiaceae bacterium
ATTGACGTTCAATCGAACACCGCACGCCACACCTCCTCGACAAGCGTGACGCCGAGGACGGCGATGAGCGCCAGAAGGATGAGCGCCAGCACCGTCGCTGCAAGCCCGACGATCACCAGTGCCCCGTCCTGGGCCATCAGTGCCAGCCCGAAGATCGCAATGGGGAAAGCGGGGATGCCGCCGGTAAAAGGCACGAGTTCCAGCGGCACCTTGAAGACCGCGAGGACGCAACAGCAAGCAGCAATGAGGCGCACGAAGGGCTCGCCGGTGAGCGTTGTCAGACGAGGTTTGACCAGCCGATCAACGAAGCGGGCGACGGGGCGCAGAAATCGGATCACCTTGACATAAGTCTTGTGACTGACGGCTCGGTCGAGAACGAATCGCGGCAGCCAGAATTCTCTTCGGCCAATGAGCAGCTGCCCGGCAGTGAAGATGACGATGACCGAAAGAATGCTGGGCAACGCGGGAATAGTGGCAATGGGTGTCAGTGACGGCAGGGCAGCGGCCAGCAGCATCGGTCCGAAGGCGCGGCGGCCAAGCTGCTGCTGGATGTCGGCCGCCGAGACGACGTCGCTGCCAGGCTGGAGTCCGCTTAACTCGTCCAGCAGGTCTTGGATGTTTCTGACAGGTGCGCGCTCCGGAGCATTGCGGGGTTGTGTCGTCACGCTGCCACAACGATCCTGCCCGGCATTTGATCCTGGAGGGGTTGCGCCGGCGCGATGTGGCCGACTATCTGTCTCGGATCAGTATGGCAAAACTGGTGAAGGAGGAAACCATGCAGAAGCTGGATCGCAGAACTGTCCTCGTCCTCGGCGCCGTGGCGGCGGCGCCGCTCGCTGCCACTTCGGCAGCGGCGGCAACCGAGAGATACGCTCCCGACGAGGGCACCGAGTTGCTGCCCGGTGTCCGCCAAGTCGACCTCAGCGAGCGCGAAGCCGTCATTCCCGGCTATTCGAGGGTCTCCATGCGCGACATCGTTATCGAGCCGGGGGCAGAGATTCCGGTCCACCCGATGGAAAACGACATGGTCTGCCACATTCTCGAGGGCGAGCTCGAGGTTACCTTGAACGGCGAAGAGTTCACTGTCGGCGAGAACGGTGTCTATACCTGTGCCACCGGCACCGAGGAAGGCGCTGTCAACGCCACCGACCGCGTGGCCATCATGCGGGTCACCGACCTTTACGCGTGAGACAACTGTGGCCCGGTCGATCCTCGGATCAAGTCCGAGGAGGGCCATGACAAGGCGGGAAGCGGAGGGGTGCTTGTCAGACGCCGGTGCGCTTGTTCTCTAGCGACGTCTGAACGAAACCCCACACCAGAAGAACGATGACGGCTCCGACGGTCGCCCCGATAAGTCCGGCCCCGTCATTGGGTCCGTACCAGCCGATCGCCTGGCCGATCCAGGTTGCGACGACGGCGCCGAGGATGCCGAGCAGAGTGGTGAGGATGAAACCGCTGGGCTTGTTGTCGCCGGGCGTGACGAGCCTAGCGATGATACCGGCAATGAAGCCGATAAGGATGGTCCAGATGATGGTCACGGGCGGAGCGCTCCTTCTGTGGTGAGAATCTCAACAACGCAGGGAGCGGCTTCGGCGTTGCATCTGCCGCGGCACGGCATCACCGCTGCCCCTTGAACCACGGCACCAGCAGGGCGCGCGGGTAGTCGGCCTTGCGTGCCACCATGACCAGCGCCGCGATCGACAGAACATAGGGCAGCATCAGAAACAGCTGGCTCGGCAGAAAGGCGCCGACCTCGATCTGCAGCCGCACCTGGAAGGCGTCGAAGGCCCCGAACAGAAGCGCGCCAAGAAGCGCCTTGCCGGGCCGCCATGAGGCGAACACCACGAGCGCGATGCAGATCCAGCCGCGCCCGGCAACCATGCCGAAGAAGAAGGCGTCAAACGCCGACATGGTGAGGAACGCCCCGCCCACCGCCATCAGCGCCGAACCGGCGA
>CAYWVA010000018.1:0-21713 GCA_964461545.1 uncultured Rhizobiaceae bacterium
AGGACGCCTACACGCTGGTGCAGCGCAACGCCATGCCGGTGTGGCGCGGCGAAAAGCAATTTCACGACCTGCTCAAGTCCGACGCCGAGGTCACGGCGCTGCTGTCGCCGGGCGAACTCGAGGCGCTGTTCGACCTCGACTACCACCTGAAGCACGTCGATACGATTTTTGCGCGCGTATTCGGATCATCGGGCGGATGAATTGTCCGCCACATGCCGAGCTTTCCGAGGCACTTGGTTGACCGGTCGTTGCCATTCATGATTAACTTGCCGTGGCAATCATAAGTAGAAGATGTCGTCCGCTCGAAAAGCAAAAATTCGGACGCTTCCAATGCCAAGGAGGAACAGGCATGACCAAGCTGCTGCCCATCGCCGTGCTGTCCGCCAGCGCCGTCGTCATCACCGCAATGCTGTCGCCCCCGCCAGCGTTCGCCGGCAAGGCCGATGACACGCTCACCTGGGCGTCCGACAGCGAACCGGAGAACGTCAGCCCCTATCACAACAATCTGCGCGAGGGCGTCGTCATCGCGCGCCACGTCTGGGACACGCTGATCTATCGCGATCCCGAAACCGGCGAGTACAAGGGCCTGATTGCCACCGACTGGGAGTGGGCCGACGATACCACGCTCGACGTCACCATCCGCGAGGGCCTGACCTTCCACAATGGCGATCCGCTGACCGCCGAGGACGTGGCCTTCACCTTCAACTATGTGGGCGATCCGGACGCCGGCATCGTCACCCGCCAGAACACCGACTGGATCGGCAGCGCCGAGGCGCTCGACGACCACAACGTGCGCATCCACCTTGACGAGCCGTTCCCGGCGGCCATCGAGTATCTCGCCGGACCGACGCCGATCTATCCCAAGGCCTATTTCGAGGAAGTGGGGCTCGACGGCTTCAGCCGAGAGCCGATCGGATCGGGACCCTACAAGATCACCGAAGTGCGACCCGGGCGCCATGTCCGGATGGAGCTGTTTGAGGACTATTTCACCGACAGCCCGCGCGCCAAGTCGACCATCGGCACCTTGATCTTCCGCTACATTCCCGACGGCGAGACGCGGCTCGCCGAGCTGATGACCGGCTCTGTCGACTGGCTATGGCGGGTGCCCGCCGACCAGGCTGATCAGCTCGAGGCGGTGCCCGACGTCACGGTGGTCGGAGGCGAGACCATGCGGGTGGCCTTTCTGCGCATGGACGCGGCCGGCCGCACCGGAGAGGACAACCCGTTCACCAAGCTGGAGGTGCGCCGCGCTTTCAATCACGCCATCGACCGCCAAGCCATCGTCGATGCGCTCATCCGCGGCGGCAGCCGGGTCATCCACTCCGCCTGCTTTCCCGACCAGTTCGGCTGCGAGCAGGACGTGATGGTCTACGACTACGATCGCGACAAGGCGCGCCAACTGCTGGCCGAGGCCGGCTATCCTGACGGCTTCGAGACCGACATCTACGCTTACCGCGAGCGTGAGTACACCGAAGCGGTCATCGGCTATTTGCGGGAAGCGGGGATCACCGCAAACCTGCAGTTCCTGCAGTACGCGGCATTGCGTGATCTCGCCCGGGCTGGCAGCCTCGCCCTCGACAATCAGACCTGGGGATCATTCTCGATCAACGACGTCTCGGCGATCACCACAACCTTCTTCAACCTGAGCGGCGACGACTTTGCCCGAGACGAACAGGTGGCCGAGTTGCTGCGCCAGGGCGACACCGACACCGATCCCGACAAGCGCAAAAGCTTCTATTCACAGGCCTTGAAGCGGATTGCCGAGCAGGCCTACTGGGTGCCTCTGTACAGCTATTCGACCAACTACGCCCATACCGATGAGCTGGATTTCCAGCCTTATCCGGACGAAGTGCCGCGCTTCTACTCGGCAAGCTGGAAATGAGACTGGGCGCCGGCAGGTGATCTGGCCGCGGGGGCACCACTAACCACCCCCGCGGTCGTCTTGTCATTGTGAGCCGGAAAAATGCTGCATTTCACGCTGCGTCGGCTGCTGGTGGCGCTGCTGGTGGCGATCACCGTATCGCTGATCAGCTTCGGGCTGCTGCGGCTTTCCGGCGACTTGGCGGCGGCGATCGCCGGCCCTGAGGCGACCGAGGCCCAGGTCGAGGCGATCCGTGTCAATTTCGGTCTCGATCAGCCGCTCCCGGTGCAGTACGTCGAGTGGCTGTGGGGGGCGCTGCGTCTCGACTTCGGTAACTCCTTCTATTTCCGTGGCACGGTCGTTGAGTTGATCGCCGACCGCCTGCCGGTCACCCTGACGCTCGGCGCGTTCGCGATCGCCTTCGCCCTCGTCGTGTCGATCCCCTTAGGCGTGCTGGCCGCCGTCAAGCAGAACACCTGGATCGACCGGGCGGCACTGACTGTCGCAGTGTCCGGCCAGGCCATGCCGAGCTTCTGGTTTGCGCTGATTCTGATCCTGGTGTTCGCCGTGACCCTGCGCTGGCTCCCGGTCTCCGGTAGCGATACCTGGGCGCATTTCGTCCTGCCGGCCATAGCCCTCGGCTATTACGCCACACCGTCGATCATGCGCCTGACGCGCACCGGCATGCTCGACGTGCTGGCCTCCGACTACATCCGCACCGCCCGGGCCAAGGGCCTCAGGCCCAACAAGGTCCTGTTCAAGCACGCCCTGCGCAATGCCCTCACCCCGGTGGTGGCGCTGGCCGTGGTGCAGTTCGGCTTCATCCTGTCGGGCTCGATCGTCATCGAGACCGTGTTCTCGCTGCAGGGGCTGGGACTTCTCATGTGGGAGTCGATCGGCCGCAAGGACTTCCCCGTGGTCCAGGCGATCCTGCTGCTTATTGCCATGATGTATGTCGCGCTCGCCTTCGTGGCCGACCTGCTGAACGCCTGGCTGGACCCGAGGATCCGCATCGCATGAGCACCGTCAGGCGCAGCGCCAGCCCGTTCCTGCGCATGAAGGCGGCGAGCGTTGAAGACTACATCGCTCCGAACCCGTGGGTCATGCTGCGCCGGCGCGTGTTCGGCAATGCCGGGCTCATGGTCGGCGGCTCGATCTTCGCGCTGATCGTGCTGATGGCGCTTGCCGCGCCGCTGATCGCACCGCACGATCCCTATGCCCAGGCCCTGGCCAACCGGCTGGTGCCGCCGATCTGGCACGAGGCGGGCACCTGGACGCATCCCCTGGGCACCGACCGGCTCGGGCGGGACTATCTCAGCCGGCTCATCTACGGCTCGCAGATCTCGCTGCTGATCGGCCTCGCCACGGCGCTGATCTCCGGGCTGATCGGCTCGACGCTCGGCATCTGCGCCGGCTTTTTCGGTGGCCGCGTCGACACGGTGATCAGCTACATCATCACCACCCGCCTGGCGATGCCGGTGGTGCTGGTGGCGCTGGCCGTGGTGGCCATCGTCGGGACCTCGCTGCAGCTCATCATCCTGGTCCTCGGGCTCCTGCTCTGGGACCAGTTCGCGGTCGTGACCCGCAGCGCCACCATGCAGGTGCGCAATCAGGAGTTTGTCACCGCTGCGGAGGCCATCGGCTGCTCGAAGCTGCGCCTTTTGTGCTCCGAGGTGCTGCCCAACGTGATGAACCCGCTGATCGTCGTGATGACCCTGGAGATGGCCAACGCCATCCTGCTGGAAGCAGCCCTGTCCTTTCTTGGGCTCGGCGTCCAGCCGCCGCTGCCGTCATGGGGCCTGATGGTCAGCGAAGCCAAGCCGTACATGTTCTTCACCGCCTGGATGATCATGCTGCCCGGTGCAGCGCTGTTTGCCCTGGTGCTGTCAATCTATCTGGTGGGAGACGGCATTCGCGACGTCACCGCGCCAGAGAATCGAAACTGAGCAGCGAAACTTTGCTTATGGCCGACCCGCTCCTCGATGTGCGCGAACTGAAGGTGGACATCCCCCTGGCCACGGGCACGCTTCATGCGGTGCGTGGCATCGGCTTCACCCTCGATAAGGGCGAGACACTGTGCATCGTCGGGGAGTCCGGCTGCGGCAAGTCGCTGGCCTCGCTGGCGCTGATGAACCTGCTGCCACGCAAAGCCGTGCGCTCAGCCGCCCGTCTCGACTTCGCCGGCACTGACCTCATGAGGCTGCCGGAGCGCGACTATGCGCGGCTGCGCGGCAACCGCATGGCGATGATATTCCAGGAGCCGATGACGTCGCTGAACCCGGCCTACACGGTGGGTGACCAGCTCACCGAGGCGCTGCTCACCCACAAGGACGTGTCGCGCCGTGCGGCCCGCGAGCGCGCCCTCTATCTCCTGGAGCGGGTGGGCATCACCGGCGCGACGAGCCGCCTCGGGCAATATCCCCATCAGCTCTCCGGGGGCCTGCGCCAGCGGGTGATGATCGCCATGAGCCTGATGTGCGCACCACAGCTGATCATCGCCGATGAACCGACGACGGCGCTCGACGTCACTATTCAGGCGCAGATTCTCCATCTCCTTGCCGAGCTGCAACGCGAGTTCGGCATGGCGCTGATGCTGATCACTCACGACCTTGGCATCGTGGCGCGGATCGCCCGCAAGGTGGTGGTCATGTATGCCGGACAGGTGGTGGAGACCGGCACCACCGAGGAGATCTTCCGCAGCCCCCAGCATCCCTACACGCTGGGGCTCATGGAGTGCATCCCGGTTCCCGGACGCACCAAACGTGGCGGCAAGCTCGGGGCGATCCCCGGCGTGCTTCCCTCGCTTGTCGGCGACATCTCCGGATGCACCTTCCGCAGCCGCTGCCCGTTTGCCACCGAGCGCTGCGCCATCGAGCCGGAGTTGCGCGGCGGTCCTTCCGGCTGCGCCTTTCGCTGCCATTACCGGCCCGACGAGCGACGCGTTACCGCCGAGCTGGAAGCCGAGGCATGATGGCCGCAAAAGTCCTCGAGCTGAAGCGCGTCAGCAAGTCCTTTGTGGTCGGCCGGGGCATGTTCAGGCGCAAACAGGCGCTGCGCGCCGTCGACGACGTGAGCCTCGGGCTGAGGCGGGGGGAGGTTCTCGGGCTGGTCGGGGAGTCCGGTTGCGGCAAGTCGACGATCGCCAGAATCCTTCTGGGGCTGCTGGCGCCGTCCAGCGGCGAGGTGCTGTTTGAGGGCAAGAGGCTCGATACCGCTCCGCGCCGCACCATCGCGCGCTGCATCCAGCCGGTCTTCCAGGACCCCTATTCCTCGCTCAACCCGCGCAAGACGATCGGCGCCATCGTCAGCCTGCCATTGCGGGTGCACAGGGTCGGCGACCGCTCAGGCTGGCACCAGCGCACCGAGGAGATGCTGGACCTCGTCGGCCTGCCGCGGCGCGTCGCGACGTGCTACCCCAACCAGCTTTCGGGCGGTCAGCGCCAGCGCGTCGCCATCGCCCGGGCGCTCATCATGCGGCCTGAGGTGGTGATCTGCGACGAACCGACCTCGGCGCTCGATGTCTCGGTGCAGTCGCAGATCCTCAACCTGCTGATGGACCTGCGCCGCGAGCTCAGCCTCACTTATCTGCTGATCAGCCACAATCTGGCGGTGGTCGAACACATGGCGACACGGGTGGCGGTGATGTATCTCGGGCGCATCGTGGAGGAGGCCGAGACCGGCGATTTGTTCGAGCGCCCGCGTCATCCCTATACCGAGGTGCTGCTGAACTCGGTGCTCACGCCGGAGCCGGAGCTCGGCGTACCCGACACCCATCTCGGCCTCGCCTATCCCGATCCGATCAATCCGCCGTCGGGCTGCACCTTTCATCCCCGCTGCCCGAAGGTGATGCCGCACTGCAGCCATGAGCGCCCGGAGACCCGCTTCGACCGGCACGGCCGCATCGAATGCCATCTCCACGACCACCGTGCTGCGGTGCCGGCAGAGGCGATGGAAGGGCGGTGAGAATCACCACCAAGCGAGGAAACACATGACAACGTCCAAGTCCCGCGAGGCGGCGATCGCCGCGGCCTATGAGGAATTCGATCGCGGCGCCTTCCTGGCGGACCTCGCCGAGCTGGTGGCGGTGCCCACCGAGAGCCAGAACCCTCAGCGTCTGCCCGAGCTTGCCGGCTATCTTAAGGATCATGTTCGGCCCCGCCTCGAGGCGCTGGGCTATAGCTGCGTCGTGCTGCCCAATCCGGTCGCCGGGGCGGGCCCGTTCCTGTTCGCAGAACGCATCGAGGATGCCGCCTTGCCGACCGTGCTGACCTACGGCCATGGCGACGTCATCCGCGGCCAGGAGGGCCGCTGGCGCGCCGGGCTCGACCCGTGGACCCTGACGGTGGAAGGCGACAAGGTCTATGGCCGCGGCACCGCCGATAACAAGGGCCAGCATCTCATCAATCTCAGGGCGCTCGCCAACGTGCTGGCGGTGAGGGGGCGCTTGGGCTTCAACTCCAAGATCCTGATCGAGACCGGCGAAGAGGTCGGATCGCCCGGACTGGCAGAGCTGTTCCGGCAGGAGAAGGCGCGGTTGCACGCCGACGTGCTGATCGCCTCGGACGGGCCGCGGCTGCAACCCGACCGCCCGACGCTGTTCCTTGGCTCACGCGGCTCGCTGAAGTTTTCCCTGGACCTCAAGCTTCGCGACGGGTCGCACCATTCCGGCAACTGGGGCGGCCTGCTTGCCAATCCCGGACTCATCCTTGCCCATGCCATCGCGGTAATCGCCGATCGCCGCGGCCAGATCCAGGTTCCCGAGTGGCGCCCCACCAGCCTCACCGCTGCGGTGCGCGAAGCACTGAAGGATTGCGCCCTCGCCGATGCACCCGGTCAGCCAGCCATCGACCACGATTGGGGCGAAGAAGGTCTGGCCCCGCAGGAACGCGTCTTCGGGTGGAACTCTTTCGAAGTCCTGGCCTACCGCACCGGCGATCCGGACCATCCGATGAACGCCATACCCGGCCGGGCCGAGGCGCACTGCCAACTGCGCTTCGTCGTCGGCACCGAGGTCGACGACGTGCTGCCGGCGCTGCGCCGCCACTTCGAGCGCCACGGCTTCGGCGCCATCGTCGTTACGCCCTCGCCCGAGCCGGTGATGCATGCCACGAGGCTCGATGTCGACGATCCCTGGGTGGGGCTCACCGCCAGCTCGCTGGAGCGCACCACGGGAAAGAAGCCGGCGATCCTGCCCAATCTCGGCGGCTCGCTGCCCAACGACACGTTTTCGGAGATCCTCGGGCTGCCGACCGTATGGATTCCGCACTCCTATGCCGGCTGCTCCCAGCACGCCCCCGACGAGCATGCCCTGGCGCCGATTCTGCGCGAGGGGCTGGGGCTGATGACCGGCCTGTTCTGGGACGTGGGCGACAATCGCCACAGCTAATCGGATGCGCCCAGGTCATGTGACGTCGTGCAAGCCCTGCCCTGACCGTTGCCAACTCCCCGAGTGGGCATTATGGAGCCTCGCACATGACCTCCCGCTCCATTCTCATCACCGGGTGTTCGTCCGGCATCGGCTACACCTGCGCTCATGGCATGAAAGATCGCGGCTGGCGCGTCTTCGCCACGGCGCGAAGCGAGGCCGATATGGAACGGCTGAGACGGGAAGGCCTTGAAGTGGTCTATCTCGATTATGCCCAGCCCGAATCGATTGCTGCATGTGCCGAGACGGTGCTCGAGGCGACAGGCGAGCAGCTTTTCGCCCTGTTCAACAATGGCGCCTATGGCCAGCCCGGCGCCGTCGAAGACCTGAGCACGGACGTGCTCAGGGCCCAGTTCGAGGCCAATGTCTTCGGCTGGCATGACCTCGCCTGTCGGCTCATTCCGGCGATGCGCGCCAACCGCGCCGGCCGCATCGTCCAGTGTTCGTCCATTCTGGGGATCGTGGCGCTCAAGTGGCGGGGCGCCTACAGTGCATCGAAGTTTGCCATCGAGGCGTTGTCCGACACCATGCGCATCGAGCTAAAAGGCAGCGGCGTGCAGGTGAGCGTGATCGAGCCGGGACCGATCCGCAGCCGCTTTCAGGAGCATGCCCTGGCCCATTTCAAGCGCAATATCGACATCGAGAACTCGGTCCACCGGGAGCACTACAAGCGCCTCCTCGCCAAGGGCGAGGCCCTGAGGAATCACGCATGGGGCTATGAAAAGCCGGGCGGGCGGCGCTCCCGAAACCTTCTCCCAAGCTACCGCCTGGGGCCGGACGCCGTGTTGGCCAAGCTCAAGCACGCGCTCGAAAGCCGCAATCCCAAGCCGCACTACCACGTGACGGCCGCCACCCATGCCATGGCGATCGCCCGCCGCGTGCTGCCGGCCCGTGGGCTCGATGTCCTGGCGCGTTTTATCTCCTGAGGATTCGTAAAGGCCGCTGTTATGCCTCTAATGTCGGACGCTGTCGTTGCTGTGGCGCTGGTCGCCGTGTTCATCGTTCTGGTGCTGGGCCTGTGGAACATGATGCGTGGCGGCAGCGCCAATCGATCGCAGACCCTCATGCGCTGGCGCGTCGGGCTGCAATTCCTGGCCATCGTGGTCATCATGGCGGTGATCTGGATCGCCAGCCGGCCCGGCTAGCACGGGGTCCCGTCTAATTAGTGCCCCGTCCCCTCGACGCCAGAAAACTGCGAGGTTGTCCGCCGGGCCCGCAACTTGGCGAACCTGCCCGCCAGCAGCATGGACAGGCGAATGAGCTCCGAAAATGGCGCCGTCGGATAAACCTCATCGAAGCGCGGCTGTGCAGTGTGGCGGATGTTCATCGGGCTCTCCTACGGTTGCGGCTGCCGGCGATTTTGAAACAATGGCAGTAATGCTTACCTATTTGGGCCACCGGAGCGCTTCTTTGAAGGCCCCGTGCTGCATCGCAGCATTGCCGCTATTGCATGGCACCGTACTTAAAGGGTGACGACCGGCGGCTCTGCCGAGGTTTGGTTTGCGGCCGTTGCGGGTCGCTGCCTCAGAGGCCTATACTGCATGGTTCGCCGCCCAAGATCGCAAAGGGAGATCTCGCGCAAAATCGGCGCGAGGCTGGCGAAGCGGGGATAACTGGCGATGTTCGTTGTATTGCGACGAATAATTGCACGGCTCGTTGAGCACGGCGAGCTCGAAGTGGTTGGTCCAGACGGTTCGGAGCACCGGTTCGGAGACGGGAGCGGCATGCCGATCAGGGTCAGGATCGCTACTCAGTCAGCGGCCGCCAAGCTGGCAGTCAACCCCGACCTTCATTTGGGCGAGTGCTATATGAACGGCGAACTGGTCGTCGAACGTGGTTCAGTCTACGATTTTCTTGTTCTACTCCTGAAGAACTTGCACCACAGCTCCCAACCGGCTTCGCTGACCATCGTACACCAGTTGCGCCGGCTCATGCGGCGCCTGCACCAATACAATCCTATCCCTCGGGCGCGGCACAACGTGGCGCACCATTACGACTTGTCGCGCGAACTCTACGAGCTCTTTCTCGATAGCGACCGGCAATATTCCTGCGCTTACTTCGAAAGCCTCGAGGATTCGCTCGAAGACGCCCAACTCGCCAAGAAGCGCCACTTGGCCGCAAAGCTGCTGATCAAGCCGGGGATGCGGGTGCTCGACATCGGTTCGGGCTGGGGAGGGCTCGGTCTTTATCTCGCCGAGACCTGCCAGGCCGAGGTGGTCGGCGTCACGCTGTCAACCGAACAGCACGCATTTTCCGTCGAGATGGCGCAGCAGCGCGGCGTTCAGGGCAAAGTCGACTTCCGGCTCAAGGATTACCGCGAACTCGACGGCACGTTCGACCGCATTGTTTCGGTGGGCATGTTCGAGCATGTCGGGATCGTCCATTATCCGGCGTTCTTCGCCAAGCTGAAGTCACTGCTGAGCGAGGACGGAGTGGCGCTGCTCCACTCCATTTCGCGCTCTGACGGTCCGAGCGCTACCGGCTCATGGGTCGCCAAGTACATTTTTCCTGGCGGTTACGTCCCGGCACTGTCGGAGGTCGTGCCGGTCATCGAGCGCAGCGGCCTCTATATCACCGATATCGAGATCCTGAGGCTGCACTATGCCGAGACCCTCAAGGAGTGGCGGCGCCGCTTCACGGCTAACCGCGACAGGGTGACGGCAATCTATGACGAGCGCTTCTTTCGCATGTGGGAGTACTATCTTGCCTCCTCCGAGACCGCCTTCCGCCTCTTGGGCAAGAACAACTTCCAGATCCAGATGGGCCATCACCAGCATGCGGTGCCCATCACCCGCGACTACATCGGCGAGGAGGAAGAGCGCCTCAGGGCCATCGACTCACCCCGCCCGCGCATCCGCTCGATCCCGGCACAGTAGGCTCGGGGCTGTCCACCTTGCTGAGGGCGCCGCGCGCCCACGGGCGCCCAAGGTGCGACATTTTTGATACAACCGCGAATCATCGCATTGTCCTCCTGTGAACAGTGGGGACAGTCAGGGGTCCCCGCATCGCGCCGCGAGGCGGAGTCGGCTACCAAGATCGAAATGGAGACAGCAGTTACCCGCGCGGCGCACACCGCCCACAACTCCGAGGAGTCGTCGGCCGACACCTATCGCGTACCGCCGCATAATCTCGAGGCCGAGCAGAGCCTTCTGGGCGCCATCCTGGTGAACAACGAGGCGTGGGACCGGGTGGCGGGGTTTCTGGCGCCTGAGCACTTCTTCGAGGCGGTGCATGCCCGCATCTACGAGGCCACCGCGAGCCTCATCCGGACCGGCAAACTCGCCTCGCCGGTAACGCTGAAAACCTATTTCGAGCGCGACGCCACGCTCAACGAGATCGGCGGGCCGGTCTATCTCGCCCGCCTTGCCGCCGCCGCCGCCACGATCATCAATGCCGAGGAATACGGCCGCCTGATCTACGAGCTGGCGATCCGGCGCCGGCTCATCGGGCTCGGCACCGACGTCGTCAACGAGGCCTTTGACGCGGTACCGGACACCGCGGCGCGCGACATCATCGAGACCGCCGAGCAGGCGCTCTACGAACTCGCCGAGACGGGGAAATACGGCCAGGGGTTCCAGCCCTTCGGGGTGGCGCTGGCGCAGGCGATCGACATGGCCGCGGCCGCCTATCAGCGTGACGGCGGCCTGTCGGGGATCTCCTGCGGGCTGAAGGACCTTGACGAGAAGATGGGCGGCCTGCAGCCCTCCGACCTCATCGTTCTGGCCGGTCGGCCGTCCATGGGCAAGACGGCGCTGGCCACCAACCTCGCCTATCATGTCGCCAAGAGCTACCGCGCCGAGCACCAGCCGGACGGCACCGTCAAGGTGCTCGACGGCGGGGTCGTGGCGTTCTTTTCCCTTGAGATGTCGTCTGAGCAGCTCGCTACCCGCATCATCTCCGAGCAAGCCGAAATCCCGTCTGAGCGCATCCGGCGCGGCAAGATCGCCGAGGAGGAGTTTCACCGCCTGGTCGAGGTCAGCCGCGAACTCCAGTCGCTGCCGCTCTACATCGATGCCACGGGCGGCCTCACCATCGCCCAGCTCGCCGCGCGCGCCCGCCGGCTCAAACGCCAGCGCGGGCTCGGGCTGGTGGTGGTCGACTATCTCCAGCTCCTGGCAGGCTCGCTGCGCCGGGCCTCCGAAGGCCGGGTCCAGGAGGTCTCGGAGATCACCACCAGCCTGAAGGCCCTGGCCAAGGAGCTCAACGTGCCGGTCCTGGCCCTGTCGCAGCTCTCCCGCCAGGTCGAGAACCGCGAGGACAAGCGGCCGCAGCTCGCCGATCTGCGGGAATCGGGCTCGATCGAACAGGACGCCGACGTAGTGATGTTCATCTTCCGCGAGGAGTACTATCATCAGCGACGCGAGCCGCGCCCAGGTACGGGCGAGCATCTGGAGTGGCAGGAGGTGGGCGAGAAGATTACCGGGGTGGCCGAAGTGATTATCGGAAAGCAGCGCCATGGCCCCACCGGAACGATCCAGCTCCACTTCGACGCCGCATTGACGAAATTTCAGAACCTGGTCAGCGACGCCTACCTGCCGGAGCGGTTTGGCTGAGTGCCATGATCGATCCGGCGGCTGCCCCGACACAACGCGACGATATGGCGCCCGAACTTGCCGCGGCGGTGCTGAGCGTGGATCTCAGACGCCTGCAACGCAACTGGCTTGACCTGGCCGCCCGGGCCGCCCCCGCCGAATGCGCCGGCGTGCTCAAGGCGGACGCATATGGCCTGGGCGCCGGGCCTTGCGCACAGGCGTTGTGGGCCGCCGGCTGCCGGACCTTCTTCGTCGCCGTGCCCCAGGAAGGCGCCGCATTGCGACGCGAGTGTCCGGAGGCCACGATCTATGTTCTGGACGGCCTGCTGCCAGGGCTCGGCGCCTATTACGCCGCCCATCGCCTGGTGCCGGCCCTCGCCAGCCCCGATGAGATCGCCGAATGGGCCGGTATTGCCCGCCACACCGGCCGCCCACTCAAGGCGGTCCTTCATCTCGATACCGGGATCAACCGGCTTGGGCTCACCTCCGCTGAGGTCGGCGCCATCGCCGACCAGCCCGACCAGCTCGATGGCCTCGACATCACGCTTGTCATGAGCCATCTCGCCTGCGCCGACCAGCCGGGCTCGGAGATGAACGAGCGCCAGCGCCGACTTTTCGACCGTTTGCGGGCCCAGCTTCCCCCTGCCCCGGCCAGCTTGGCCAACTCGGCCGCCATTTTCCTGTCGGCGGACTTCGCCTACGACATGGTCCGGCCGGGGGTGGCGCTCTATGGCGGCAACCCGTTCCTCACCAAGTCCAATCCCATGGCGCCGGTCGCCCATCTCTCTGCCGTCGTTTTGCAGGTGCGCGACCTCGCGCCGGGTGATACAGTGGGTTACGGCGCCGAGTGGCGGGCCTCCCGAGGCTCACGCATCGGCGTTGTCGGTGTTGGCTATCGCGACGGCTTTTCGCGGGCGCTTGCTCAGCGTCCATCTCAAAGTCCAGCGCAGGTCTTTATCGCCGGACACTTCGCGCCGATCGTCGGGCGGATCTCGATGGACTTTATCACCATCGACCTGACCGACGTGCCGCCGGAGGCAGCCCGCCGCGGAGCTCGGGTCGAGCTCCTGGGCGACCACATCACCGTGGATGATGTGGCGCACTGGGCTGGTACGATACCCTATGAGGTCCTGACGGGGTTGGGGTCTCGCTTCGCCCGCCTGTACTCCTCGTTTGAGTCGCCCGGTTAATGTCAAAGAAAGATCAGCCTTGAACTTCCTCGCTAATCTGGGCCGCATGGTGCTTGCGCTGGTGGCCGAAATCGGTCGGGTTGCCATCTTCCTGAAGGACGCACTCGCCACAGGCCTGTTGCCCCCCACCTATGGGCGTCAGATCCTCAATCAGATGATGCGCATCGGCTATACCTCGCTGCCGGTGGTCGGCCTGACCGCCTTCTTCACCGGCGGCGTGCTGGCGCTGCAGATCTGGATCGGCGGCAGCCGCTTCAATGCCGAGAGCATCGTGGCCTCGATCGTCGCTCTCGGCATCACCCGCGAGCTCGGGCCGGTGCTCGCCGGGCTCATGGTGGCCGGCCGCGTCTCGGCGGCCATTGCCGCAGAACTCGGCACCATGCGGGTGACCGAGCAGATCGATGCGCTGTCGACGCTGTCGACCAACCCCTTTAAATATCTCGTTGGGCCGCGCCTGTTGGCGGCAGTGATCACCTTGCCGCTGCTGGTGGTCATCGCCGACATCATCGGCATCATGGGCGGCTGGGTCGTTGGCACCTCGACACTCGGCTTCAATTCTGCCGCCTACATCAAGAACACCGTTGACTTTCTCGAATTCGGCGACGTGTTCTCAGGCTTGGTGAAAGCCGCCGTGTTCGGCTTCATCATTGCCCTCATGGGCTGCTATCACGGCTTCAATTCCAAGGGCGGCGCCCAAGGCGTCGGCCGTGCCACCACCAATGCCGTGGTCTCCGCCTCGATCCTTATCCTGGCAGCCAACTACGCGCTGACCTCGCTTTTGTTCTCGGAGTGATCATGGACGAGCCCCACATCGCGCTCAAAGGAGTGTGCAAGAGCTTTGGTCCGAAGGACGTCCTCAACGGCATCGACCTTAAGGTGCCGAAGGGCCATTCCATGGTGGTGATCGGCGGCTCGGGCACCGGCAAATCGGTGATGATCAAGTGCATCCTCGGCCTGCTCAGGCCAGATTCGGGTTCGATCCGCATCGGCGGCAAGGAGGCGGTGGGCTTGCGCGGTGCTGAGCGCGATAAACAGCTTGCCCGTTTCGGCATGCTGTTCCAGGGCGCTGCCCTGTTCGACAGCATTCCGGTGTGGGAGAACGTCGCCTTCGGGCTGATCCAGGGCAGAAACGTGCCGCGCAAGGAGGCCAAGGACGTCGCCCTCGACAAGATGAAGCAGGTGGGCCTTGGTGCCGACGTCGGCGAACTGTTTCCGGCCGAGCTGTCGGGGGGCATGCAGAAGCGGGTGGGGCTGGCCCGGGCCATCGCCGCCGACCCCGAGATCATCTTTTTCGACGAGCCCACAACCGGTCTCGATCCGATCATGGCCGATGTCATCAACAACCTCATCGTCGACTGCGTCAAGCGCCTGGGCGCCACGACGATTTCGATCACCCACGACATGGCATCGGCGCGCAAGATCGCCGACGATATCGCCATGATCTACAAGGGCCGGATCATCTGGCAGGGCAGCGCCAAGCAGATCGACGACAGCGGCAACGACCATGTCGACCAGTTCGTCCACGGCCGCGCCGACGGCCCGATCCAGATGGAGGTGCTCAAGCTTTGAAGTTCGCGGCGCGTGAGTTCGAGCACGCCCAGGCCATCGTCTACGCCGCGATGGCGCCGACGCTGCAATACGCCTGGCCGCTGTTGTGCGAGGCGGCGGGGTGCGAAATCTGGCTCAAGCACGAAAACCACACCCCCATCGGCGCCTTCAAGCTGCGCGGCGGCCTGGTCCACATGCGCCTGCGGCGCGAGCGCCGGCAAGGCAACGGCGTCATCACCGCAACCCGCGGCAATCATGGCCAGTCGATCCCCTTTGCCGCCAAACGCGAGGGCATCGCTGCCACCATCGTGGTGCCGCACGGCAATTCGCCGGAAAAGAACGCCGCCATGCGGGCGCTCGGCGCCGAACTGATCGAGGCCGGTCAGGACTTCGATGAGGCCAAGGCCACGGCGGAGACCCTGGCAGCGGAGCGCGGCCTCGACATGGTGGCCTCGTTCCAGCCCGAACTGGTGCTCGGGGTTTCCACCTACGCCCATGAACTGTTCAAGGCGGTAGACAATCTCGACGCCGTATATGTGCCGATCGGGCTCGGATCGGGGATCTGCGGGGTCATCGCCATGCGCGACATGCTGGGGCTCAAGACGCAAGTGATCGGCGTCACGACCGAGCGGGCCAATGGCTATGCCCTGTCATTCCGGGCCGGCAAGCCGGTCGGCACGGCCTCGGCGGCGACATTCGCCGACGGCATGGCCACGCGCCAGCCGGCGGGCGATGCGGTGGCGATGATCAACAAGGGGGCGGAGCGCATCGTCGAGGTGTCCGATGCCGAGATCGCCCAAGCCATCCGGCTGATCTATGGCGCCACCCACAACGTGGCCGAAGGGGCCGGCGCTGCGGCCCTTGCCGCGCTGATGAAGGAGCACCACGCGATGTCAGGCAAACGCGTCGGCATCGTGCTGTCGGGCGGCAACATCGACGCCGACAAGCTGGCCCTCGTGCTCACTGGCGGTGTTCCGCAGCCGTGAGCGCCGGTCCAGTGGTGGCTGCCCGCGCAGCGGTATGTCGGTTTGGATTTCCGCAAGTGCCAGCAGCCGTCGTTGAAGCGATCAAGGCCGAGCGGCCGGAGCCGATCCACTGCTGTCATTGGCGCCCGGCGCGCTGAATGGCTCGATTGAGCCCCCTGCGGACCTAAGGCGGCTAGTCAGCGCGCCTAGCGGAAAAAACTTAGCTACTTGGCAAAGTTTTCGCTTGCGTCGCCGGCAAATCGGGCGATAGTTAGCGACATGGCTAAGCATGATCCTGGTCTCTCGCTGCTCTTCCATGCGCTGGCTGATCCGACCCGCCGGTCGATCTTGACTCGGCTGGCCGAGACACCTGCGCGGGTGACGGATCTGGCTGGCCCCACGGGACTGCGACTGCCCACGGTGATGCGGCACCTTTCCGTGCTGGAGGAAGCAGGATTGATCACCACGTCCAAGGACGGGCGGATACGCACCTGCGCCATCGTACCCGAGGCTCTGGACCCGGTGCGGACATGGCTCGATGAACAGCGGGCCATCTGGGAGGCTCGGCTCGACCGGTTGGACGCATTTGTGATGAATGTGATGAAGGAACGCGGATAATGACACAGAACCTGGCTACAAACAGCACGATCAGTGCTGCGCCTGATGGTGGAAGGAACCGCTTTGCAACGCTCACCTTCGAACGCGACGTGGCCGCGCCATTGGCCGTGCTGTGGGAGGCATGGACAGCCCCGATCGCGCGGGCGATCTGGGCTGCGCCATCGCCCTCAGTCACCGTGGAGTTCTTGGAGGCCGACACCAGGGTGGGTGGTCGCGAAATCTCGCTCTGCAAGGTAGAGGGTCAGCCAGACATCCGCTGCGAGAATGGCTGGCTTGTGTTGCAGCCAGAGGCGTGCAGCGTGAACTACGAGGTGATCTCATGCGAAGACGTGACACAATCCGTAGCGCTGGTGACGGCGGATATTTCAGGTACGCACGAGCGCAGCCGGTTGGTCGTGACGGTGCAGCTTTCCTCGCTGGCGGAGGACATGGAGGCAGGCTACCGGGAAGGCTTCGGCGCCGGCCTGTACAACCTCGCGGGCGCGGCTGAACGGACCATGGTGCTGCAGCGGGTGATTCAGGCGCCGCGATCCATCGTGTGGGGCGCGTGGATGAACCCTGAAACCCTGCCGCAATGGTGGGGGCCGGAAGGCTTCTCCTGTCGCACGCGAAGGATCGACCTGCGGACGGGCGGCGAATGGGTCTTCGAGATGATCGCGCCCGATGGCACGGTCTTCCCGAACCACCACCTCTATATCGAGGTCCGGCCCGAGGAGAGGATCGGCTATACGCTGCTTTGGGGCGGGAACGGGCCAAAACATGCCGACGCCTGGGTCTCGTTCGAGGATCAGGACGGGGCAACGAAGGTTACGCTGGGCATGGCACTCAGCACGACTGCCGCTTTTCAGGAGGCGAAGCGAATCGGTGCTGAGGAACTCGGCCTGCAAACTCTGGGCAAGCTGGAACGCTTCGTTACATCCCGCTGAAATGCTACGGCTTCCCATCAGCTTAGAAAAGCGGCTCGCTCCAGACGAACGGCGGGCAGCCGCCATCACTTAAATGGTCTCAGACTGAAAGGACAAGCAATGGCGATTGCCAAGAACACGATCTGCCTGTGGTACGATAAGGACGCCGAAGCTGCAGCGCGCTTTTACGCCGAGACTTTTCCGAACAGCTCGGTGGGTGCCGTCCACCGTGCTCCCAGCGACTACCCGTCCGGCAAGGCGGGCGACGTGCTGACGGTCGAATTCACAGTCGCCGGCATCCCCTGTCTCGGCCTCAATGGCGGGCCCGCGTTCAAGCATGACGAAGCGTTCTCGTTCCAGATCTCCACCGACGATCAGGAAGAGACCGACCGCTACTGGAACGCCATCGTCGGCAATGGCGGCCAGGAAAGTGCGTGCGGCTGGTGCAAGGACAAATGGGGCGTCTCCTGGCAGATCACGCCGCGCGTGCTGATGGAGGCGATGGCCGCCGGCGGCGATGAAGCGAAACGCGCGTTCGATGCGATGATGGACATGAAGAAGATCGACGTCGCCGCGATCGAGGCGGCTCGGCGTGGCTGACAATCCCCAGGTTGTACCTGGGCGTCAGCTCCTGGTGCGTTGCGTAATCTCGGCGAGCGATCATCGAGCGGACGCGTCGGGTCGGAACCAGAAGCGAGCCCGTTAGAGGCAGGCAGCCAAGCTCAACATGCCACCCCTCCCCCTTGCTTCGGCCCGGCAATGCCCGTATAAGCCCGCCCGCACGCTGGCTTCGGCCGGGGGCTGAACGGAGGGCTGTCGCGAGACAGCGGTCATCGACCAACTTCCTCCCGTGTCCCCGCTCTTTCGGACTGCTTCCGGGCCTTTCAAGAGGTCCGGAGGAGGCTCTGCGCCGACGCCCGCGAAAACGAGGTAATTTGGGACGAAAGGCCAATTTTCATGCCGCATTACGAGCATATCTTCATGGTGCGTCAGGACGCATCGAACGCCCAGGTCGATGAGCTGACCGAGCACTACAAGTCCGTCATCGAGGCCAACGGCGGCACCCTCGGCAAAGTCGAGTACTGGGGCGTGAAGTCGCTTGCCTACCGGATCAGAAAGAACCGCAAGGCGCACTACACGCTGATGAACGTGACCGCTCCGCCGGCCGCCATGGCCGAAATGGAGCGCCAGATGTCGATCAACGAAGACGTCGTGCGGTTTCTGACGCTGCGGGTCGATGAGCTCGATGAAGGGCCATCGGTGATGGTGCGGCCGGCCCGCGGCCGCGATGACCGGCGCGACGACCGGCGCGACCGCGACGATCGTCCCAGGCGCGAGGGGCGCGAAGGCCGACCGCCTCGGGCGCACGCCGACGCTGAGGAGGTTCCGTCATGAGCATGCAACAGCAGTCATCAGGTGGAGCAGGCGGCGGCCGGCGGCCGTTCTTCCGCCGGCGCAAGAGCTGCCCGTTTTCGGGCGAAGGCGCGCCCAAGATCGACTACAAGGATGTCAGGCTCTTGCAGCGCTTCATATCCGAGCGCGGCAAGATCGTGCCGAGCCGCATCACGGCGGTATCGGCCAAGCGGCAGCGCGAGCTGGCTCGCGCCATCAAGCGGGCACGGTTTCTCGGGCTCTTGCCGTATGTGGTGAAGTAAGGGTCCGAAGCTTCGGGCTTCGGGCTTGAGAGGTTGGGGCGGCACTGGGCCGCCTCTAACCCGGACGCCAACGGGGACAGCCAGGCGATGGCAAACTGGATAGCGGTCGGAATTTGCGCCGGGCTTGCCGCAGCGGTGCTGCAGGCGGCGGTTCTCTATCCCTCGCCGTTCACCATGGTGCTGTTTTATCTCTCGGCACTGCCGATGTTCATCGCCGCCCTCGGCTGGGGCGTCAGCGCCGCAGCGCTTGCCGGACTGTCGGGCAGCTTGGCCATTCTGGCTGTTGCCGGCGCCAAGCCAGCGTTTGCATTCGTCATCGGCGTCGCCCTGCCGCCCGCCATCCTGAGCTGGCTCGCCCTGCGCAGCCGGCCAGCCGACGATGCGCCCCCGGTCGAAGGCGAACCCCAGTTGCACGGCCTGCAATGGTACCCGGAAGGCCGCTTGGTGCTGTGGGCGGCAGGGCTCGCGGCTGGTCTCACGTCGCTGGTGATCGTGCTCGTTGCCCCTTCTGTCGACAGCTTTCGCGAGATGCTGGCGGACCTGATCACCCAGATGGTCGCCGCCATGGGCGATGAGGCCGAGCTGCAAGGCGACCAGCTCGAACAGATGGTCAACCTCATGACGCTGCTGCTGCCGGTGGCGGCGGCCTCCATCTGGCTGCTTGCCACCCTTCTCAACATGAAGCTGGGCGCCCGGCTGCTGAGCGCTTTCAATCGCAGCCCTCGGCCGTGGGCCCGCTTCGGGGCGCTGGCGTTTCCCCGCCGCGCCGTATGGCTGCTGCCGCTGGCGATGGCCTCGACCCTGCTGCCCGGCATGCTGGGCCTGATCGGCTCGGTGTTCGCCGCCGCCATGTTCACCGCCTTTGCCCTTGCCGGGCTTGCGGTGCTGCACGGGCTGACCGAGGGCATGACGGCGCGCGGGCTGCTGCTGGCGGCACTCTATACCGCATTGATCCTGCTCAACTGGCTTCTGCTTGTGCCGTTGGCGGTGCTGACGCTGCTCGACATGGCCTTCGGCATGCGCGCCCGCAGCGTCGCGAACCTGCCCGCCAACCGCGAGTGAAAGGCCACCGGCCGTTCGATATCGACCATACAGGGAGTGACGAAAATGGAAGTGATCCTGCTTGAGCGTGTCCCCAAACTCGGCGCCATGGGCGAAACCGTCCGGGTGCGCGACGGCTATGCCCGCAATTTCCTCCTGCCGCAGGGCAAGGCGCTGCGCGCCACCTCTGCCAACAAGGAGAAGTTCGAGCGCAATCGCTCCGAGCTCGAGGCCCGCAATGCCGAGCGCCGGCAATCGGCCGAGGTGCTGGTCGGCGATCTCGACGGCCAGTCCTTCCTGGTTCTGCGCCAGGCCGGCGAAGCCGGCCAGCTCTACGGCTCGGTTACCAACCGAGACATCGCCGAAGCGGCTTCGACGACCGGCGTGGCCGTCACTCGCAACCAGGTGCTGCTTGATACGCCGATCAAGACGATCGGCCTCTATGACGTCAAGATCGCCCTGCATCCCGAGGTGACGGTGACCATCAAGGTCAACGTCGCGCGCACCGCCGAGGAGGCCGAAGCGCAGGCTCAGGGCGCGGTGCTCACCGGGCCGGTGTCGGACCGCGCCGAGGCGCGCGCCGCCGCGCAAGCCCTGCTCGAGGAGGAGACCCCCGGCGAGGACGAGGAAGAGGAAGTCTGACACGCGACCGCCTGCTTGGCAGCCATGGCGCCCGCCGTTGCACCCCGGTAGGATCGCAACCTAGCACGAGCGATTCGAGGCATCGATGGCCGTCACCAGCATGACCGGGTTTGCCCGTGCCGACGGCGCTTTTGGCGGCGCTGCCTGGCACTGGGAGGCCAAGAGCGTCAACGGCCGCGCCCTCGATGTGCGCTGCCGCCTGCCGCAGGGCCTGGAGGGTCTGGAGATCGGCATCCGCGACTGCGCAGCGAAGTACTTCCGGCGCGGCAACCTGCAGGTGGCGCTGCAAATCTCGCGCGGGGCGGCGGCAGCCGATGTCCGCCTCAATGAAGCGGTGGTCGAGACCTTGATCGGGCTCGCCGAGTCGCTGCGCGAGCGGCTTCAGTCGCCGCCGGTGCGGGCCGAGCACCTCCTTGCCTTGCGCGGCGTCATCGACATCACCGAGCCGGTCGAGGACGATGAGGCGACCGCGGCGCGCGAGGCCGCGATGCTCGACAGTCTGAGCAAAGCCTTCGCCGACCTCGCCGCCATGCGGGCGCAGGAAGGCCGCAAGCTCGAGGCGGTGATCGCTGACCAGCTCGATCGCATCGCCGCCCTGACCGAGGCGGCCAGAGCCTCGCCCGAGCGCGCGCCTGAGACCATTCGCGCCAGGCTGGTCGAGCAGATCGCTCGGCTGCTGGAGGCCGGCCCGTCGCTCGACCCCGACCGGCTGCACCAGGAGGCGGTTCTGGCGGCGCAAAAGAGCGACATCCAGGAGGAGATCGACCGCCTCACCGCCCATGTCGAAGCCGGCCGCGACCTGCTTGACAGCCCGGAGGCGGTCGGGCGCAAGTTCGATTTCCTCGCCCAGGAGTTCAATCGCGAGGCCAACACCCTGTGCGCCAAGGCCTATGGCCGCGACCTGACCCGCATCGGGCTCGAGCTCAAGTCGGTCATCGACCAGCTGCGTGAGCAGGTGCAGAACCTTGAATAGCCCCCGCCCACCGGCCGACAACATTGCACGGCGCGGATTGCTCCTCGTCCTGTCGTCGCCGTCGGGCGCCGGCAAGACGACACTCGCCCGGCGGCTGCTGGCCCGCGACCAGGAAGTCTCCATGTCGGTGTCGGTCACCACCCGGCCGCGGCGCCAGGGCGAGGTCGAGGGCGTCGATTACCACTTCATTGCTCAAGACCGTTTCCGCGCCATGGTGGGCAACGACGAGCTCGTCGAATGGGCCGAGGTGTTCGGCCACCTCTACGGCACGCCGCGCGAGCCCGTCGAGATGGCATTGGCGCAGGGGCGCGACATGCTGTTCGACATCGACTGGCAGGGCACCCAGCAGCTCAGCCAG
>CAYWVA010000019.1:0-20285 GCA_964461545.1 uncultured Rhizobiaceae bacterium
CTATTCGGCGGCGAGACCGATTTCCTCCTCGATGCCCTCGCGGAAAATGTCGGGCTGCTCGGGGCCTTCCACGATCAGCGTTCCAACCAGGCCGCGCAAGGCCCGCGACAGGGCGTGATCGACCAGAATGTACTCGCCCGGAACCTCCAGCTTGAGGTCGACGGCAGCGGCGCCGCCCGGCGGCACCGAGATGGTCTGCACGTCGGTCAAAGGCTCGGCAGTCAGCGAACCGAGATTGTACACGCTGTCGAAGATCTCGCCGATGACATGGAAGCTCGACGTCTTGTTGGGCCCGCCGACACCGAAATAGATGCGGATGGTCTCGCCGACTTCGGCTTTGAGCGCATTGTCGCCGGTCAGCGCGTTGGCGGCGCCGTTGAAGACGTAATATTCCGGCCGCTCGTCCATCAGCTTGTCGTAGTCCTCGGTAAGCTCGCCGGCGGAGCCGAACGCTTCATGCGTATAGAGTTCGCCCTGCATGACGTAGAACTCGCGGTCAACTTGCGGCAGCCCGCCCTCGGGCTCCACCAGTATCAGACCATACATGCCGTTGGAGATGTGCTGGGCGGCCGGATGCACGGCGCAGTGATAGACGTAAAGGCCGGGGTTGAGGGCCTTGAAGGTGAACCCCGTGGAGTGCTCGCCCGGATTGGCGAACGTGGCATGGCCGCCGCCATGCAGGCCGGTGACGGCATGGAAGTCGACATTGTGCGGCACCCAGCTGTCCTCGTGGTTCCGCAAGCCGACCTCGACGGTATCGCCGACCCGGACACGCACGAACGGACCGGGCACCTTGCCGTTAAATGTCCAGTAGCGATAGGTGGTGCCGTCATCGAGCTTGCCCAGCACCTCGACCGTCTCGAGATCGACCCGCACCGTCTCCGCCGCGGTGCGGCCGATGGGCGCCGGCAGATCGGTTGCGGCGCGCACGATGTCGGCGGGCGCAGCCGGCTCGGCCTGCGCGCCTGGAACTGTTAGGCCGGCAAACGCCAGCCCGGCCGCGGCAGCGGTGGACAACAGGATCGTGCGGGTGTTCATGTCAATTCCTTTCGGTCGCTTTGCGATTGTCTTGAAAGTCATATAGGCAGTGACGGGGCATCCCTCCTTGATGCGGAACAAACTTGCCGTCGAATGTTCCAGCCAATCGGGGGAGACGGTTTATGGTGCTTAAACCCGATCCCGGCGTCATCGCCGACATGGGCCTGTTCCGCGGCCTCGACCGCGAGGTGCTGGCCGATGTGGTTCGCCACGCTCGCACCCGCCGGGTCGAGAAGGGCGCCCGCATCTTCTCGCAAGGCGACAATGCGCTCACCTGCTACGCGCTTATCGACGGCCGGGTGAAGATCGTCCAGGCCGGTCCTGCAGGCGAGCATCTGGTGGTGCGCTTCATCGGCCCCGGAGAGATGTTCGGTACGCTTGCGGTCTATACAGGCGGCGGTTATCCGGCCGATGCCGAAGCGGTCACCGACTGCGTCGAAATCAGCTGGCCGGCCGCCACCATGACCGAGCTCATGATGCGTTACCCGCAGATCGGCCTGAACATGATCAAGATCATCGGCCGAAGACTGCGCGAAGTGCAGAACCGGCTGCGCGAGGCTGCCAGTGAACGGGTCGAGCGGCGCATCGCGCGGGGGTTGACGCGCCTGTTGCGCCAAGGCGGGCGGCGAACCGAAGCCGGCATCGAGATCGATTTCCCGCTGTCACGCCAGGACCTTGCCGAGATGACCGGAACGACGCTGCATACGGTGAGCCGCACGCTGAGCGCCTGGGAGGACCGCGGGCTGGTGGAGCTTGGCCGCCAGCAGGTCGTCATCTGCAAGCCCCATGCGCTGGTTGCCATTGCCGAGGACCTGCCTGCCAGCCCTACCGAGGACAGTCCAACTGCGCCGAGTTTGTCGTCGCGCAAAGACGGCGGGCCGGATCGCGCCTAACCTTTGCAAATGAATACCCGAGACGATCCCAACGCTGTCCCCGGCATTTGTCTGGACGATCCGGTTTCCGCTGTGCTTGCGAGGTCTGCGGGGGTCGTGGATGTGTTCGTGCGCCGCCGCATGGCGTGCCCCGGTTGCGCTGTGGCGCCGTTCATGACGCTCGCTGAAGCGGCGGCGACCTACCGGCTCGACCCGCTGCAATTCCTGGCGGAGATCCAAGCGGCCTTGCAGGAGCCGAAAGTCCGACCGGGCAGGCCCGGACGGCTCACCAAGGGAGCGCCGACGCCGCAGATGGATTGATTATGGGTTTGTCAGCTTCGCAAGGGACGGGCTCTAGGAGCCGTCGCGCTCGCCCTGCAACCTGCTGATGGCGCGGCGCACCGAGCGCCCGGCAGCGCGCGCCTTGTCTTTCTCCCGGGCAATCAGCCTGACCTCGTCGGCCACGCCACGAACTGCCTTGGCGGCCACGGTTCTGGCCTGGGGACTGAACACGATCCGTTGTGCGGCAAAGCGAACGATGCGGCTTAAGAACATGGACATGGAAGCAGATATACCTCTGTCTGGCCTCGCATGCCAGACCGGTCATGTCCCGCGCTTCGGCTGTACTGACGCCTCAGCGTCGGGTCGGTGTGCGTTTGGCGCGCGGCTTGGGCGCCAGACCTTCGCGCTGGGCCTGCTTGCGCGCCGCCTTGCGCGACCGGCGAATTGCTTCGCCCTGCTCGCGAGCCCGCTTCTCGGAAGGCTTCTCGTAGGCCCTCCGGCGCTTCATCTCGCGAAACAGGCCTTCACGCTGGAGTTTCTTTTTCAGGACCTTGAGGGCCTGGTCGACGTTGTTATCTCTGACAAATACCTGCAGGGGGTTCTCCTTCGCTCACGAGTTCAGCTTCACAAAACGGCGTCTCCAGTCGCAACCGCCTGGATCCCGGCCCGGTAGCGGATCCGGATCCTCGGCCCCGAGGCGTTTGCGGAACGGCAATAGCCGGTCTCAGGATCGGCGACGTGCAAACAGTGTCAAGCCGCGCTGCTGAGACTCGGGCCCAATAGTCTATTTAGGCCCTATCCGGCTGGCGTCAATGGGCAGGAGCTCGACGCGGTCGAATCACTCAAGCTCGCAGCCCAGTTCGGACGGGGCTGTGTGGTCGCAATCCGGCTCCCGGCGCGACAGCAGTTGGCGCATGGTCTCGGTCAGCCGCAAAAGCGTCCACGGCTTCGTGATCGTCGGGCAGTGACGAAAGGTCTCCGGCAGATTCTCGCGGGAATAGCCGGTCACGAACGCGAAGGGCACGTGACGCCGAGCCAGGGCAGCTGCGATGTCGTGCACCGGCCGCCCGTCGAGATTGGCATCGAGCAGTGCGCAGTCGAACGACCTGGACCGGATAAGCTCCAGGGCCTCACCGATCGTTGCCGCAGGACCGATCGCCTTCATGCCTGCGGCATTCAGGCTCTCGACAAGCTCAAGTCCCACGAGCGGCTCGTCTTCCACCACCAGAATGCGCCTGCCCACCAGCGAGACGCCGCTTGTGACCGCTGCGCCACCAATTTCTTGACCTGCCTCGCCAGCCGCGGTGCCGGCACCGCGAAGGCGAAGGTCGCTGGCCGTGACATCCTGCGGCAGCGGCAGCGTGATCTCCCAGGTGATGCCGTCATCCTCCAAGCTCATTCGGGCGGCGCCTCCCTGCCCCTTCATGCTCTGTTCGATCAGCCTGGTGCCGAAGCCGCGATTCATCGGCCGGGACGGTGCAGGGCCCCCCGTCTCGACCCAGCGCAGCAACAACGTGCCCGGCCTTGCCGTCCAGTCAAGTACGATCGAGCCGCTGGCCACCGACAGAGCGCCGTATTTCTGCGAGTTAGTGGCAAGCTCGTGCAGCACCATGGCGAGGTGCAGCGTCATCTGCGGCTGCAACTCTACCTCGGGCCCGCTGACGGTCACACGCCGTTCATCAAGCATGTCCAGCAAGAGCTGTTCGCGGACAAGGGCCTCCAAATTGGTTCCGCGCCAGTTGGACTGCGTCAACACCGTGTGGACCCGAGACAAGGCCTGAATGCGGCCGCTGAAGCTGTGCACGAAGTCTTGAGGATTGCCGGCGTGACGCAAGGTCTGCTGGGCGATGGCCTGAACGGTGGCGAGCGTGTTCTTGACACGGTGGTTAAGCTCGCCGATGAGAAGCCGCTGGATGTCTACTGCTCGCTCGCGTTCGGCAATCTCCTGTTGCGCCTCCCGGTAGAGCCGCGCGTTGTCGATGGCAACGGCAGCGTAAGCCGCGATGCCGACCGCCAAGCGCTCAGAGCGGTCGCTGAAGGCGCCGGGCTCCGGGTGTGCCAGGAACAACCCGCCCAGTACCTCGCGAGTTCGCGACACCACCGGAACCGCCAAGTAGCTGCGCACCGGCAGGTGACCCTTTGGCGTGCCGTAATGGGGCGGGCTCTTGCCGTAGCGCGGATCGCCGTGCACATCGTCGAGGCGGACCACCCCGGTACCGCGAAAAGTGGGCTCGAAGAGTGCTGAGTTGCGCGGAAGGCCGAAGTTTTCGAACGCCTGGCGCGGGGCCCCGGACAAGGCATACAGAGAGTAGGATTCGCCATCACCGTCTTGCACGTTGTGGAAGAACGCTCCATACGCCGCGCCGCTCAGTCGCGTTGCTGCATCGGTGAACACCTGCACGAGCTTTTCCAGGTCCAGTTCGCCAGCCAGGTTGCGCGATACATCATGTAAGGCTTCCAGCTCCTCGTTGGCTTGCCGCTCGCGCCCCTCGCTTCGTTCTCTGTCGATGATGTTTTGACGCAATGAGCGAAGCAGTTGCATGTTGCGCACGGCAGTCGTGGCCTGGGTGGCGGCAACATTGAGCAGCAGATGCTGAGAGGCGTCGGGTGACTGGCCGCCGGCAAAGCCGGCTGCTATGGCGCCGTATTCGGCCCTGAACGCCAGCGGCCGCACGGCAAGGTGCAGGTCTCCATGCCCTAGGGAGCCGGCGACCGGCATCAGGTCATCCGGGTCGTGGTCGCGCGCCCACTCCAGAATCGCCGATCCAAGCTCTTGCGCCACAGACGGGCTGGGCTCGTTGCGGCCCACATGCGCAGCGGCGAACACATCGTGTTCGGACGCCTTCAGGCCAACATAGACAAGTGCCGGCCCCACGGTCGTGAACAACGCCGCAGCGAGGCTTTCTGCAACGCGCATGGGCTCGGCGCCGAGCCAGATGGACGGCAGCGTCGATAATGCGACGAGGTCCCGCAAATGCTTGTCGCGGTCCCGCGGCTCCCCTGGTGCCGGGTTGGACATGGCCGAAGATGCTAATGAAGCGGTGGGATCAATGGGCCTCTCCACCATGTCGATGCTGGCCATTGCCGTGTTTTCGCGCGTGCAATTCTTCCAGCAAATCGTCGGGCGGCACGTACAGCGGATTTTCCTGCAGCACTCCACCAACGATCACCATCGGATGGGTGCGCAGTATGTCGATCAAAACGCTGCCGCTGTGCCTGTTGACGTCATAGACGCAAATAACGGGGTCGGGATACTTGGGAAGGATGTAGTTCAGCTTGGTTTCGTATTCCACAATGTCTGTGACGCCGGGCACGGTTTCCAGTGCCCATTCCATGTTGCCCATGAGCCGGGTCAGACCGTATTTCTCACGGTTGGTCTGCAGCACCTCTTCCAGGATCCGGACCATGCGGTCGCCATCGAATTGACCGTCGAGAAGATAGGCCTCTTCCCAGGTCCGCACTTCGAGCTGGCCACTCCCATCGGCGGCCTCCCCGTCCATGCCCCAGTGCTGGCAGTCGCACAGATGTTCGCTGCGCCGGCGGCCATCGACAATGTGGAAGATCTTTTCTCCGCGCTCATAGCCCTCCCAGAAGAAGGGCATGAGCAGCCTGTTCTGCTCCTCCTTGGAATGGAAGAACGCACAGACATGGCGCGTTTCCTTGAGGTTGCGTCCTCCCAGACGCATCGGCGTTGCCTCAGTGTGCAGGTTTGCCTTCATGTTCTCCTCCACCAGCGGGATGATTTGCGGACCGGGATCAGGCCAGCGACATGCTTCAGCCGAGCAAGCGTTGCGAAAGATCCCCCTCTGAACATTCCCGAGCGGGAACAAGACAAAACGCGGCGACATAGCGCCGGGTTCCCAGAGCATCTGAGGTGTGTCGAGGAAAGCTGCCGAGCAGTCCCTAAGCGAAGGCAGAGATCCGGCCGCCAAGCTCATCTTCGATATGAGCTCGGATGATTTCGTCGAACGAAGTCTCGGCCCGGAAGCCAAACTCGAGGGCGCGCGTCGGCGAGAAATCGCGCGGCCAGCCGGCCACGATCTCGGCAATCACCGGGTTGGGCTCGCGCCGGATCAGCCCGGCGACCTTTTCGCCGGCAATGGCCTTGAGGCAGGCGATCTCTTCGCCCACCGTCGCCGCCAGCCCGGGCATGGTGAGGTTGCGCCTGGAGCCGAGCACCCCAAGATCCATGCCCGCTGCATGGATGAGAAAGCCGATGGCCGCCCGCGGGCTGGCGAACCAATGGCGCACGTCCTCGGTCACTGGCAGGACCGCTTCCTGGCCGACGAGCGGCTCGCGCAGGATGTTGGAGAAGAAACCCGAAGCCGCCTTGTTGGGCTTGCCGGGGCGGATGCAGATGGTCGGCAGGCGCAAGCCGATGCCGTCGAAAAACCCGCGACGGGTGTAATCGGCCAGCAGCAGCTCACCGATGGCCTTCTGGGTGCCGTAGCTGGTCAGCGGGGCGCTCAGGAACTCATCGCCGATCTTGTCCGGGAACGGCGCGCCGAAGACGGCAATCGAGGAGGCAAAGATGACGCGCGGCTTGTAGGGACCGTTGTGCGCCTGCTGGCGGATCGCCTCGAACAGCGTCCGGGTACCGTCGAGGTTGACCCGGTAGCCCTTGTCGAAATCGGCTTCCGCCTCGCCCGACACGATGGCGGCGAGATGGAAAATTATGTCGGGGCGCATGGCAGCCAGGCGCGCCGCGGTGCCGGGCTGGCAGAGATCGGCAGCGATGCGCGCGGCGTCCCCCTCGAAAGCGACAGGCGCTTGCGGCTCGACCACGTCGACAAGCGTCAGGCGCGAGACGTCGCTCTCCCCCAGCACCGGCTCGGCGGCGAGCCGCTGCATGAGCTTGGCGCCGATCATGCCTGCGGCACCGATGATCATGATGTGCATGGCTGGAAACACCAATTTTATTCGGCGGCTGCAGCCCTATTGGCCCGCACTTTGCGCCAGACAAGCTGAAACAGCGGCAGCATGAACAGGAGGATCGCGGCGACTGCAATGGGCATGGACAGCGGCCGCTGGAAAAAGATGAGCATGGATCCGTCGCTCATGATCAGGCTCTGACGCAGCGTATTCTCCGTAGAGGCCCCGAGCACCAGAGCCACGACCAGCGGCGCCAGTGGATAGTCGAGCCGCCGCAGAACGAACCCGACGACGCCGAAGATCAGCACCAGCCAGACATCGAGTAGCGAGTTCTGGATGGCAAAGGCGCCGACGATGCACAACACGACGATTACCGGCGCCATGATGGCGTATGGAGTACGCAACATCAGCGCCAGTATCGGAGTAGCCGTCAGGCAGATGATCACAGCGGCAAAATTCGCGGTGTAAAGGCTGGCGATGAACGACCACACGAACTCGGGCTGCTCAACAAACAGCCGCGGACCGGGAATGAACCCCCACATGAAGACGCCGGCCATCAAGATGGCGGCGGTCGGCGAACCGGGAATGCCGAGCACCAACATCGGCAAGATGGAGCCGGTCCCCGCGGCGTTGTTGGCAGCCTCCGGCGCGATCACTCCTTCGATTGCCCCCTTTCCGAAACGCTCTGGGTGCCGCGAGGTCTTCTGGGCGATGCCATAGGCCATGAAGGACGCCGGTGTCGCCCCAGCTCCCGGCAGAATGCCGGTCACAAAGCCCAAAAGCGCCGAGCCAGCCGCCAGCCAGAAGTTGGAGAACACGGCCCTGGCGCCGCCCGTGATGTCATGCAAGCCGATCTTGGCGGCCCGCGTCACCTCCTCGATCTGGACCTTGTAGCGTTCAGCGGCATTGTTGAGCACCTCACCGAGGCCGAACAGCCCGATGGTGATGGGCACGAAGTGGAAGCCCTGCAGGAGGCTGATGGAGCCGAATGTGAGGCGCGGCGCGCCGGTGACCACGTCAAGGCCGACTGTCGAAAGCAAGAAGCCCGCCGCAATCATTATGAGCGCCTTTGCCGGCGCGCCGCCGAGGCCGACGAAGGTCCCAAAAGCGATCATCAGCACCGCGAACATTTCTGGCGGGCCGAAGCGCAACGCCATTTCGGCGAAAGGCAAGGCGAAAAATGTAAACAGAACCGATGCGATAAACGCGCCGAAGAACGAGACCCAGAAGCCGGTCGCCATGGCGAATCCGGCCTTGCCCTGCTTGGCCAGTGGCCGGCCATCGAACATGACGGCCACAGACCAGGGATTGCCCGGAACCGCGAAAAGGATTGAGGTAATCAGGCCGCCATACATCGATCCCCAATAGATTCCTGCGAGCATGACCAACGCCGAGATCGGCTCTAGGAAAACGGTGATGGGCAGCAGGATGGCGACGCCGGTCGTTCCACCAACCCCCGGGATGACCCCGACAAGCAGGCCTAGAACCACGCCGAGCAGCATGAAACCCATGCGCGACGGGTGCAACAGCGCCTCGAAGCCGGTCATCAGCAGGTCGAAGGATTCCATCGCCTTGTTTGCTCGTCAGCGCCGTCAGAACGGCAAATAGCCGGAGCGATAGAAGACGCTCATGGGCATGTTCAGATTGAAGCCGTATCGCAGCGTGAGCCACAAGACCACTGGCAACATGACAGCGCCGAGGATGGCCTGATACCAGGGAAACTTGCCGTACCAAGCCATGAAGAAGCCGAGATAAAGCCCCGAGGTGATGTAAAGACCGAGCCAGCGGATAACGAAAACCGCAACCAAGATGGGGATGGCAACCTTGAGCAGGTCGCGGACTTCGTCCTCGACCTCGAAGAACGGCCGCCGATCCGGCGCCTGGAGAGAGTAAGCCAGCACGCCCACCACGCCGATGATCATCATGCTCGCCAGGGCAAAAGGGAAAAACCCGGGTTGCGGGCCCAGTTCTCCCCAAGTCGGCCCAAGCCGGACAGCGTCATACATGACCAGAGCCGCCAACCCGAGAATGACTATGACTGAGACGATCTCGACCGTGTGGTGCGTGGTGCGAAGCCAAATTGGCGACATGGGGCGTTCCGTTAGAATGCCGGTGGGTAGGCCCCCACCCCCGTCCGGGGGATGGGGCCCGAAGTAGTGCTGGGCCGGCTATCTACTGCGAAGGTCGCTTCGCAGTTCCCAGCCGAACACGTCCTGCATCATGGTGACGTGGTTGTTCTCGAACGCGGTCACCCACTCCTTGTATTCATCGGCGCCCATGAAGATCGGCGTCTGCGCCGTCTGCCTCATGAAGTCCTGCCACTCGTCGGTCGCGTGGACCTTGCGGAACAGGTCTTCATACCAGGCGATCGCTTCGGCGGGGAGGTCGGGCGGACCGACGATACCGCGCATCTGGTGCAGCCCCGTCTCCATGTCGAGAAGATCGGCATAGGTCTGGCCGGGAACCGCTTCCGTCTCGGTGCCGATTCCAAGTTCCCAATGGGTCGGGGTGTCTGGGAAGGCCTCGAAGCGCTCCTTGGCGAACGAAACGATCGGGATCAGGCGCTCGGGATAGTGCGGAAGCATCTCGGCCGGTTGGTTGACGTTGAAGTCCTGGTGCCCGCCGGCGACCCCGGTCGCCACGTCACCGCCACCGGCGGCCGGAACGTAGCGAAACGGCTGGCAGTCGGTAGCCCGCTGGATCAGGTTGATTTGGATTTCATCCTCGGAGCGAGAGCCGGTGCCGACCGAGGTCAGGCGCTCCGCCTGACACGCCGCATGGAACTCCTCCCAGCTTGTGAACTTGGCGGGGTTCACCACCAGAATGAATGGATCGATGGTCATGAGCGCCAGCGGCGTCAGGTCCTCCGAGACGTACGTGACCGGGATTTCCTGTTGCAAGGACGTGGTCACGACGCTGTTCAGCGTCGGCGAGATGAAGTGAGGGTCGCCGCTCTGGGCTTGCATGTGGGCGAGTGTCACCGCGCCGGCGCCACCTGGCATGTTGACCGCCGTGATCGGAACGGGGGACAGATTATGTTTTTCAATGATGCCGATCCACAGACGTGCATAGGTATCCGACCCCCCGCCCGGCGAGGTCTGGATGATGAACTCGATCGGCCGCTGGGGCTGCCAGTCGGCGTGGGCTGGCATCGCCAGTCCGAGGCCAATGGCCAGCGCCAAAAGCGATTGTGGAACTACCTTCATGAGGGTTTCCTCCTTGGTTACGTTTGCCTGCGGACCGTCATCGGCTTGTTGGTCTTATCGTTCTGCGGCTGCGGAATATGGCGCACCTGCGGTCCCGCATTTGGCATGTGGTATGCCAATGAATGACCATAGCAACCCTGGGGGCGAAATCAAGCGATGTGTAAAAAAAGCGTTAAAATAGAACCATTACTGTCCAAGCCGGGCACCGGGCGTGATGCCGGCGGCTTTCGCCCACGCGGGTGCGCTCTGCTTGTCGCCGTCCTTGGGCCTCACCCGCTGAAGCAGGATGCGGCCGCCCTCGGCCTGCACCAGCATGCCCTCGTCGGACACCGAGATCACCTCACCAGGCGATCCCGTTCCCTCGGCGCGCCTCGAGTCATAGATCTGGACTTCGGCGCCGTTGAGTGTCGTCCAGGCGCCTGGCTGCGGGTTGGTGCCGCGGATCAGGTTATAGACCTCACCGGCCGGCTTGGCCCAGTCGATCCGGGCGTCATCCTTACGGCACCAGCTTTCATAGCTCGCCTGCGACTCGTCCTGGGGAAGGCGCGGCGGATTACCGGCCCGCACCAGATCGACGGCCTCGAGCGTGGCCTCGATGCCAAGCGGGAAGATCTTGTTGAAATACACCGAGCCGACCGTGTCGTCGGGGCCGACATCGACCTCCTTTTGCAGCAGAATGTCGCCTTCATCGAGGCCGTCGCTCGGCCAGAAATAGGTCAGGCCAGTCTTGGTGGCGCCGCCGATGATCGCCCAGTTGATCGAGCTTGGGCCACGGTGCCTGGGTAGAAGCGAGGGATGAAAGCAGATCGAGCCGAAGCGCGGGATGGTGCGGGCCGCCTCGGGAATGAAGACTATGACATAGGCCATCACCATGAGGTCGGCATTGAGCGAGCGCATCTGGTCAAGGACCCCAGCATCCTTGTAGGTCGCCGGCTGAAAGAGCGGGATGCCCTGCTCCAGCGCGGCCTGCTTGACCGGATCGGGCGGCCGCCCCTCCTTGTCGGGCGCGGTATAGACCGCCACCACCTCGTCGGTGCCCTCTTTGAGGATCGCTTCCAGTGCGGCCTTGCCGAAGGCCTGCTGGCCGTTGATGATCAGTCGCATCTCCTTCACTCCGCTGCGGCGGCCTTTGGCGCTCCCATCGCGCCGGAGCGCTGGATCGCCACCACTTCATCGGATGTGTAGCCGAGGACCTGCTCCAGGATCTCCTCGTTGTGCTCGCCCAGCAGCGGCGAGCGCAAGACGACCGCCGGCGAGTCGGAAAGTTTCACCGGGATGCCGACGGTCAGGTACTTGCCGCGCGTTGGGTGATCGACCTCAACTACGGTGCCGGTTTCTCGCAGCGAGGGCTCCTCGGCAATCTCCTTGATCGACAGGATCGGCCCGCACGGGATGTCAAGCGGGTTGCAAATCTCCATGACCTCAAACTTGGTCTTAGTCTTGGTCCACTGCTCGATGGTGTCGAAAATCTCCTTGAGCTTCGGCAGACGCGCTTCGGGCTTGGCATATTCCGGATCGGTGATCCACTCCGGCTTGCCGATGATATCGCAGATCTTGCCCCACACCGCGGCCTGGGTGATGAAATAGACGTAGGCGTTGGGATCGCTCTCCCAGCCCTTGCATTTCAGGATCCAGCCCGGCTGGCCGCCGCCCGAGGCATTGCCGGAGCGCGGCACGGCATCGCCGAAGGTGCCGTGGGGATATTGCGGGTACTCGGTGAGGGGCCCGTGAGCCAGGCGCTGCTGGTCGCGCAGCTTCACCCGGCACAGATTGAGCACGCCATCCTGCATGGCGGCCAGCACCCGTTGGCCCTTGCCGGTCTTCTCGCGCTGGTAAAGCGCCGCGGCGATGCCGAAGGCGAGATTGAGTCCGGTGCCGGAATCGCCAATCTGGGCCCCGGTGACCAGCGGCGGGCCGTCGTCGAAGCCAGTGGTCGATGCCGAGCCACCGGTGCACTGGGCGACGTTTTCATAGACCTTGCAGTCCTCGTAGGGGCCCGGTCCGAAGCCCTTCACCGAGGCGTAGATAATGCGCGGGTTGAGCTCATGCACCCGCTCCCAGGAAAAGCCCATGCGGTCGAGCGCGCCGGGGGCGAAGTTCTCCACCAGCACATCGCAGGTCTTGACCAGGCGCTCCAATACCTCCTTGCCCTTGGGGTTCTTGGTATCGAGGGTGATCGAGCGCTTGTTGTGGTTGAGCATGGTGAAATATAGCGAGTCGGCGCCGGGCACGTCGCGCAGCTGGCCGCGGGTCGGATCGCCGGTGCCCGGCCGCTCGACCTTTATCACGTCGGCGCCGAGCCACGCCAAAAGCTGGGTACAGGTCGGGCCAGACTGGACATGAGTGAAGTCCAGGACCTTGATGCCTTCGAGTGCCTTCATGTCGTCCTCACATGGTTCGCCGAGTTCGCCTGATCGCAGCCGTCCTACTTCTTCTTGGAAAGCGCGCTCTGCGGGTTGAGGTTGCCGATGCGGCCGCTTTCGGTGCCCGCCGCGGGATCGATGATCGCGTTGACGAGCGTCGGCCGACCTGAGTCCAGCGCCTCGCGCACGGCGCGGGCCAAATCGTCGGGCGTGGTAGCGCCGACGCCGACGCCGCCGAACGCCTCCATCATTTTCTCGTACCGGGCGTCGCGCACGAAGACGAGCGGCGCGGGGTCGGGTCCCCCGGTAGGGTTCTTCTCTTCGCCCCTGTAGATGCCGCTATTGTTGAAGACGACGACGCAGACCGGGAGATTGTAGCGGCAGACCGTCTCGACCTCCATGCCGGAGAAGCCGAAGGCGCTGTCGCCACACACAGCGAGCACCCGCTGGCCCGTCTCTATCGCCGCGGCGACCGAGAAGCCCATGCCGATGCCCATGACGCCCCAGGTGCCGACGTCGAGGCGCTTGCGCGGCTTATAGATGTCGATGATGGCGCGCGCGAAGTCGAGCGTATTGGCCCCCTCATTCACCAGGATGGTGTCCGGCCGTTCGCGGATTATGTCGCGCAGCGCCCCGAGGGCGCCGTGGAAGTCCATTGGCACGTTGTTGTTCTTGAGCCTCGAAGTCATCTTGTCGATGTTCGACTGCACCTTGTCGCGCACCGCGCTGGTCCACTCAGCGGGCGGCGCCGGCCAGTTTTCGCCCATCGCCTCGAGGAGCGCCGTGACGCAGGAACCGATGTCGCCGACGACAGGCGCGGCGATTTCGATGTTGGAGTCCATCTCCTTGGGCTCGATGTCGATCTGGATGAACGTTTTCGGCCCATCGCCCCAAGCCTTGCCCTTGCCGTGCGACAAGAGCCAGTTGAGCCTTGCGCCGATCAGCATGACCACGTCCGATTCCTTGAGCACCAGCGAGCGCGCCGCGCCCGCCGACTGGGGGTGGTTGTCTGGCAACAGGCCCTTTGCCATGCTCATCGGCAGGTAGGGTATGCCGCTTTTCTCGACGAACGCGCCGATGGCGTCATCGGCCTGCGAGTAGGCAGCTCCCTTGCCGAGGATGATCAGCGGCCGCTTCGCGCTCCTCAGCACTTGGAGCGCCCGCTTGACTGACTCAGGTGACGGGATCTGCTGCGGCGCCCGGTCGATGACTTTGACGAGCGACTTCTCGCCCTTAGCCTTGTCGATGACCTGGGCGAGGAGCTTGCCCGGCAGGTCGAGATAGACGCCGCCCGGCCTTCCTGAGACGGCGGAGCGGATGGCGCGCGCCACGCCGATGCCGATGTCCTCGGCATTCAGCACCCGGTAAGCCGCCTTGCAGTGTGGCCGGGCGATGGCGAGTTGGTCCATCTCCTCGTAGTCGCCCTGCTGCAGGTCGACCACCTCGCGCTCAGACGAGCCCGAGATCAGGATCATCGGGAAGCAGTTCGTCGTGGCATTGGCGAGCGCCGTCAGGCCGTTCAGGAAGCCGGGCGCCGAGACGGTGAGGCAGATGCCCGGCTTCTGCGTCAGGAACCCGGCGATCGAAGCCGCATAGCCCGCGTGCTGCTCGTGGCGGAACGAGATGACGCGCATGCCCTCGGCCTGGGCAAGGCGCATCAGATCGGTGATCGGGATGCCGGGCACCCCATAGATCGTGTTGATGCCGTTGAGCTTCAGCGCGTCGACGAGGAGGTGAAAGCCATCGGTCAGCTCCGCCGCTTGTTGTGCCGGCGGCGCCACTCCTGGTGTTTCGCGAGTGGTTTTCGAAACCACGGCCATATCCGTTCTCCCTTGGTATCGATCGTATCTGGTCAACCTGCTGCGCCGCGCGCCTGCTCGTTACCGGCCAGTCCGGTGACCGCCGGAAATGAGGTCGTAATCGATGGACTTCGTGTGCAGCGTATCGGTGGCTGTCGAGGGTGCTTCCTCCGGTTTGTGGCTGGATAGCCTGTCGGCCCCGGGGGCAAAAGCCTGCACGGGGCCGCTTGTATCTGGTATACCAGTAACCCGGAAAGGGAGGATGGTGCAAGAGCCAAAGACCGCGTGCACGCCCGCGCCGACCGCCGGCCCGACCCTCAGGGCCGTCCGGCGGGACCGCCAAGCAGCTGCCAGGCCGCGGGAACGGCAAGGGCGGCGATCAGCACTTTCAGCAGGTCACCAAGGATGAATGGCCACAGCCCAGCCTGCAGCAGCCCCCAAGAATAGCCGAGCTCCGGCACGGCCTGCGCCAGCCACGCCAGGCCGAGGCCGAACACCGCCACATCGGCCATCACCATGGCGGCCATCAGCTTCGGCACCGAGCGGTCCCAGCCTCGGTCGGCGGCAGCCCCGACAATGAAGGCGGCCACGATGAAGCCGACGAGAAAGCCGCCGGTCGGGCCCAGGAGATAGGCCGGCCCCGCCATGGCCGGCGGGGTATTGGTGAACACCGGCAGGCCCGCCGCCCCTGCGGCAAGATAGACGACCACGGTAACGACGCCGAGCCTCGAGCCGTAGGCGGCGCCCAGCGCCAGGACCGCAAAGGTCTGCAGTGTCATCGGCACCGGCCAGAACGGCACTTTGATCTTGGCCGAGACCCACAGCAGCGCCACCCCGAGTACAATGAGCGCGATGTTGCGAAGAACGATGCTGCCGGCTGACGGCCACAGATGCACAGCAAGCGACCGACTGGTGGTGTTCATGCCAAGTCTCCCCTCAAGGTTCGGCGACATGCGTCCACAGTCGATACCAGATTCCCGGGCGGTTGCTAGACTTAAAGCGGCTACCAGGCTCCATTGCAGGCGCGCTGCTTTCACGCGGCCTCCAAGCCGCGATCTGGCTCAGATCAGCTCAGTCGCGTTCCTGCTCAACGACTACGAGCGTTTCCGGATGCAGTTTGAGGTCGTACTCGATGCCGTCCGGGCCGATGGCATCGTCGACTTCCCAATAGCCGTCATCCAACTCGATTTCTTCCCAACTCGTGAAGCCGAGGGCTCTCAGTTGTGTCTCGATGCGCTCTTGCTCCTCCGCTGTCGGCGGCCTGTCGGCCCATGCCGATGCGGCGACAAAGGCAAGAATTGTGAGCAGCGTGAGCATCTTCAGTGACTTGATCATTGTATTTGGTCCTTATGGGATTGCCCTGGTCCCGAACACCAATCTCTCGCATCGGTTCCGTTACGGGTCAAGACAAGGGTCGGATAGGCGGCAGCCTATTGCGAACCGAGGAGCTGGGCGCCGGCGACGGCCGCCATGGACCGGTTTCTGACCCCGAGATTGCGGAACAAAGCCGCCAGATGGATCTTCACCGTGCCCTCGCCGAGATCGAGTTGGCGCGCGATCTCCTTGTTCGACCTGCCCTGGACCAGCAGCTCCAGTACGTCGCGCTGGCGCGGGGTCAGCCGTGCGAGAACATCGGGGGCCGCTCGCCTGTCGACTTCGGGGAACAGCGAGGCCGGATCCTCGGCTGAAGGAATCTCTGCCAGTAGCGGGGGAACATAGATGGTTCCCTCGAGCATGGCCCCCAGTGCCTGCGTCAGCTCATCGACCCCCATTCCCTTGGGGATATAGCCATGGGCGCCGGCTTGAAGTGCCGTCAGGATGTCTTGTCGGCGCCGCGAACTGGAGACCATCGCGACGAGGATTTCAGGAAACGTCTCACGCACTGCTCCGAGGTTGGCCGGACCCTGCATGCCCGGCATGGCGAGATCGAACAGGGCCAAAGTGATATCGCCTCTCTCGCCCAGGCGCTCCACGGCTTCATCGAGCGATCCCACCTCGACCACTTCCGAGACGCCGAGTCGCTGCACCAGGATCGACTTGATCGCCATGCGGAAGAACTCGTCATCGTCAGCGACCAGTGCCACATGGTGAACGTCTGTCTTTTCCGATCGGCCCCCTGTCACGCCTGCCCTCAGCTTCTATGGTCTCGGTTGATGCACCTGGGCGGCCGCCGACTTGCTATCTTGGAGGCGGTCAATTCTGGATAGCGCACCTCGGCACGCCTTCTTCACGTGGCCCAGGGCGTCGGCGTAGTCGGCGTCCTGCTCACAAGCGTCCTCGAGTGTGCTGGATAGCCTGGAAAGCCTGGTGAAGCCGAGACTGCCGGCCTGTGCCACCAGCGAATGGGCAGTGCTGGCGAGCTGGATCCGGCCAGCCGGGCCGTTGTCGGGACATAGGATGGTCACCACCTGCTTGCGCAGCGTCCCCAACCATGCCGCGGTGCGCTGCTCGCCGAGGAGCGCCTTCATCTCGGCCAAAATATCCTTGTCGAAGGCAGGGGCGCGAGTCGCTGCGGCTGTGGGCACGTCGGCACGACACCGGGCCGGAGACAGGAACTGGTTGACCTTGGTGATGAGCTGGTCGCGGGTGAACGGCTTTCCGAGATGACCGTTCATGCCCGCTGCCTTGAAGGCCCGCACTTGCTGCGGCAGGACGTTGGCCGTCATGGCGATCACCGGCACGTGCCGGGCCGGAGCGTCCATCTGACGAATCTGCCTCACGGCCGTCATCCCGTTCATGCCGCGCATCTCAATGTCCATGAGAACGAGATGGTAGGCCTTGTGCCGGAGCGCCTCGATCGCCTGGGCACCATCGCCTACGACGTCCACCTCATGGCCGGCCATCGTCAGCATCGCACTGGTGATGTCCTGGCTCATTTCAAAGTCATCGGCGACCAGGATGCGCCCCGGCTTGGCTGACTGCACGCTTCCCGAGTCTCGCTCAAGTTCTGCAGCATCGGCTTGCGGCAATGCGAGTTCGATCCAGAACGTCGAGCCCTGGCCGAGCTCGCTGTCAAATCCCATCCGCCCCCCCATCAGACCGACCAGCTCCTTGCAGATGGCCAGTCCGAGGCCGGTGCCGCCATAGTGGCGGCCGCCAGCAGCATGAGCCTGGGAATAGCGCTTGAACAGCCGGTGGTGCTGCGCCTCGGCAATGCCGATTCCGGTATCGCGGACCGAGAACCGGATCTGCCCCGCGGTCTCGCCCCCGCGGACCTGCAGCGTCACGGTGCCGCTGGCAGTGAACTTGATCGCATTGGTGAGCAGATTGAACATCACCTGGCGCAGGCGTGTGTCGTCGCCCATCACCGCGGCCGGCAGCTCAGGGTCCAGGTCAACAGTGAGGCCAAGCCCCTTGCGCTCAGCACTCGCGCGGATGATCGAGACGGCATTGTCGAGCAGAGTCGGAAGCGAAAACGGCCGCCGCTCTATTTCGACCTCGCCTGCCTCTATGCGCGAGACCTCCAGGATTCCGTCGATTAGCGAGATAACCGCCGCGGCGGCGACCTCGATGCGCTGGGCGTATCGGCGCGTCTCCGACTCGAGCTCTTGCCCGAGCAGGAGCTGGGTATATCCGACGATACCCCCGAGGGGCGTGCGAATCTCGTGGCTCATGGTGGCCAGAAACTGGCTCTTGGCATCGTTGGCCAGCTTGGCATCGCGCACCGCCTTCTCCCTTGCAGCCTGGGAGGCCTTGAGGTCATTTTCGCGCTGCTCGACGGCTTTCGCCATGGCGTTGAGGGCACGCTCAAGCGCTCCGACCTCGCTCACTCCGGTGAGCCGCGGCCGGGCACCGTAATCGCCGCGTTCGAGCGACTGGGCAACGCGGGTCAGCGCCCGCAGCGGCCGGAAGACGAACACCTCGCCGCCGAAAAGCCCCACGATACACGAGCTCACGACGATGGCGGCAATCAGCGCAAGCCGCTGGTGCAGAGCCGATTCGATCGGTTCGATGACAGAGGCCCGGCTGACACCCACCGCTACCACCCAACCGATGGCGTTGATCTTCTGAAAGGCAAACAGACGCGCAGCCCCCTTCAGATCTGGGAGTTCAGCAATTCCGCTCGGCATTTGCAACGCCCGCATCAGGACAGGTTCATCTGACGCCGGTCGACCGACCAGTTCCGATACGTGAGGGTGCCTGGCAAGCACAACGCCGGTGCGGTCGATGAGGTCAATCACCAGATTAGAGTCGAAAACGAGTTCGGTCGGCAGCAGTGTGGTGAGGGCTTCCAGCTCTATCGCCGCACTCAGAACACCGACGAGCCGGTCGCCTTCCCGCAGTGGCAAACCGACTCGAACAATTGGTCGGCGGTCTGGCCGCTGGCTGGTGAGCATGCCACTCACCGCGAACTCCTCACCAGCTAGCACGCTCGTGAAGTGGCTACTGTCAGAGATAGTGAGCTCAACAGCTTCCGGCGGATCACCGCAGATGCCGCTGCCATCCAGAGCAGACAACCTGATGCCTGTCATCCAATGGTAGCGAGCCCTGGTTTCGGCGAGGAACGCGTTGCAACGCTCGTCACCGTGGAGCACTCGCCGATCGCTAGCGATCTGGCTCACAACAATCTGCGCCCGCTGCATGAATCGCAGTTGTCCGTCAGCGGTCAGCGAGGCAAAGAGCGCGATGCGCTGCTCGGCGCTCGCCAATGCGGCGTCCCGCTCGTACTGGGCAAGCTGAAGCATCACCACGACGAGCGGCACCAAGACCGCTATTCCGATCAGGATGAACCGCTGACGCAAACCTATGGAGCTGGTCAACCTGGACAAGCGAGCTCTGACCTTTTTGGTGAGCACAGGGGTACCTTTTGGGCCACGCGAATGGCGGGCATCTACAACTTATAGGTTTGTTTATGAAGATACAACAACCTTACATTGCTTTAGTTCCCGGGACGTTCAGAGAGCCTCCCCTGGTCGCTTGCCAGATCCACAACGATGGGCCATGATAAGCCCATAGAGGCGGCGAGGAGGCTCAGTTTGAGCGAAAGCGAACCGATATTGCCGCTCCGGCCGTGGGTGTCTGGCCCCGTGGCCGAGGCAAAGTCAGCCAGATCCTCGGCACATGCGGCGGAGGCGGGAACCGCCTTCGATCGCCGCGAACTCAGCATGATCCTGTCGGTATATGGCTCCAAGGTCGCTCAGGGCGAATGGCGCGACTATGCCATCGACACCGGCCATGACAAGGCCGTGTTCTCGGTCTTCCGGCGCGCCAGCGAGGTGCCGATCTACCGGATCGAGAAGAATCCCTGGCACGCCCGCAGGCAGGGGGTTTATTCCGTCATCGCACAGGGCGGGATGATCCTGCGCCGGGGCCATGACCTGGGCCAGGTCTTGCGCGTGCTCATGCGACGGCCGCAGCTCTTCGCGGTCTGAATGGCGGCGCTTGTGCGTGCGCCAACCGGCGCCATGCCTAACCTCCTCCGGCCAAGCGAGCTTATTGCCGTTGCACTGGCTCTCGGGCTGGCCGGGTGCGAGGCCGCCGAGCCGCCGCACGGCGACAAGACCGGAGATCCCGCCAGAGGCCGCGCGGTGATCGCCGGCGTCGGCTGCGGGGCTTGCCACGACATTCCCGGTGTGCCTGGCGCGGCGGGCATCGTTGCGCCGTCGTTGCGCAGCTTCGCCCGCCGCACACTGATCGGCGGAGTGCATGTCAACGAAGCGCAAGTGCTGGTAGGCTGGGTGCGCGACGCACCCCAGCTCAGCCCCGAAACCGGAATGCCCGCTATGCCGATCACCGAGCAGGAAGCCCGTGATGTGGCGGCCTATCTGTACACGCTGCGCTAGGGTCCCGGCCGTCGCCGCCCTCGCCACAGGGCTGGCGGGCTGCGCCGGGCCGCAGTCGGCGTTGTCGCCC
>CAYWVA010000020.1:0-19951 GCA_964461545.1 uncultured Rhizobiaceae bacterium
GGCGAGGAGATCGAGGATGCGCGGGCCGTAAGTCGGATCGGTGATGTTCTGGGTCGCTACGGCGCCGACCCCGGCGCGCACGTGCGGGCAGCGGGCGCCCACACAGATCGACGAGGTGGTGATCGCCACACCGAACATGCCGGTGCGTTCGCAGCGGCCGACGATGGAAAAAGTCATTCAGGATTCCCCGTGCTTCATCCTCACTCGGGCACGACGGCAGTCGCCTCGATCTCCATCACCCATTCGGGCCGCGCCAGGCCCTGGACGATCAGGCCGGTGGAGACGGGATAAACGCCTTTGAGCCACTTGCCGATCACCCGATAGACCGGCTCACGATAGGCGCGATCGGTCACGTAGACCTGGATGCGGCAGATATGCTCGAGCTTGGCGCCGGCTTCCTCGAGAAGCTGCTTGACGTTGGCCATCGCCCGCTCGGTCTGGGCGGCGGCATCGCCGATGCCGACGCTTTCGGCGCTATCGAGATCCTGGCCCACCTGGCCGCGCACGAAGACGAGCGTGCCTTTCGCTTTCACCACCTGGCACAGGTCGTTGTCGATCGCCTGATTGGGATAGGTGTCGCGGGTGTTGAACTTGCGGTAGCGCTGATGCGCCATGCCCGGTTACTCCGCCGCCTTGCGGGCGCCGAGGATGCGGTCGGACAAGCCGGCCGCCTTCTGGGCGAATTCGAGCGGACCCTGCCAGTCGAAATTGCGGTAAACGGCGGCGAGGTGGGCAAAAGGCGGCGACTGGGCAAAAAGCTGGAAGGTCAGCCGGTGGCCGGCATAATCGGAGTTTAGGAGGTCGCGGGCGAAGGCCAGCAGCTTGCGCCGATCGTCGGCCACCCATTCCTCGTTGACGGTGTAGAACTTGTCGAGCCACGGCTTGGTCGCCGGATGCTCGAAGGCGGCGGCATCGGGGGTGACGCAGATTTGCCCGCCGCACAGCTCGCGCGCCAGGTGCATGACCCGGGGCAGATTCGAGATGGCGTGCACCCGGCCAGTGTAGAGCAGCGACTGGTTGGGCATCGAGAGGCCGCTCGGGCTCTTTTCGGCGAGTGCGACCGCGGCGGTGAGATGGGCGTGGATGCCCTCGCGCCACACCGCCAGATCAGCGAGCTTCTCCTGCACCGCCTGCTGCTTGTCGAGCCCGGTCTGCTTTACGTTCCACAGCGCCGCCCCGATCATCAGATCGGCGAGGGAGAGTGTGCGCTGAACGAAGGCGAAGGCAGAATAGCGGTGGAGCGTGGCGCGGATAAAGGCGGCGGCCCGGGTGTGCTGATAGAACAGCACGTCCTCCCACGGAACCACTACGTCGTCGAAGATGACCAGCGTGTCGACCTCGTCGAAGCGGTTCGAAAGCGGATAGTCGCGCTCCGGCGCCCGGCCGGCAAAGCCGGTGCGGCAGATATGCTTGACGCCTGGTGCATTCATCTTGACGATGCAGCCCACCGCATAGTCTGACAGCTTGGCATCGCCCCAGTTGGCGATAGTGGGCTTGAGGAATGCCTGGTCCGCATAGGCAGCCGCGGTCTCGTATTTGGCGCCGCGGATGACGATGCCTGCATCGGTCTCCCGGACCACATGAACCAGCATGTCCGGGTCCTGCTCCTGCGGGCGCTTGGAGCGGTCGCCCTTGGGGTCGGTATTGGCCGAGACGTGGAAAGGGTCGGCCTTGATCGCGGCATGGATATGGCGCTCGATGTTGGCCGCAAATCGGGCGTCGATCTCGTTCAGAATGTCCTTGCCGTCCCACAGCGACCACATCTCGCCGATGGTCTCGTCACCCATGCGGGTGACAACGCCGCCGATCTCCCAGGTGACGCGATCGACAGCCCGGCGCTTTTTATGCCAATCATCCGCCGTGTAGGGGAGCTTGAGGCCCACGGCGAAACGCTCACCGGCCTCCTCGTAAGTCATGTCGTCGCGAAACGCCGGGTCATGCTGCATGTCGTAGATGCGGGAGCGAATGTCGACGACGGGCTTGAACGACGGGTGACTGGTGACGTCACGCACCTGTTCCCCGTTGATCCACACGTCGCGGCCATCGCGCAGGTTTTCGCGATACTTGCTGCCTGTCCTGATCATCGTGCAACTCTTTCCTGCACATCGATATTGGCAAGGGTTCTGTAAGCGCGCTGGGCGTAGACAAGCGGCAGCGCCTCTCCATAACCCGCCTCCACGACTCGGCCCATCACGATCCGGTGCGTTCCAGCCTCATGGATGGCGTCAACTTCGCAATCGAACACTGCGGCCGCTCCAGCCAGGAGCGGCGATCCGGTCGTTGCCCGGTACCATTTGGCACAATTGAAGTCATAGTTAGCGCCAGGAGAGCGGCCGGCGAAGACATCTGCTACGTGCTGCTGGGTGTCGGCGAGCACATTAACCGCCATCAGGCCATTCCTTTCAATAGCCGCCGCAACCGGGCTGCGCCGATTGATGCAGGCGAGCATCAAAGGCGGTTCAGCCGAAACAGAGGAGATCGCGCTCACCGTCAAAGCGAACTCGCCGGCCTCGCCGTCCGTCGTGATGACACAGACGCCAGTCGCTGCGCGCGCCATCGCCGCAATGAAGCGCTCAGGGCTCTCGATAGGGCCAGCCGGGCAGCCGACCTTGGGGGAAAATGCGAGGTGCGTTGTCATGGAATCCGGTCCGTCGTTTTCGTCACCCCTATTTGCGCTTTGCGTCAAGTTAGGTAAATTAAAATCTTTCTCGCTTTTGGATAGATTAAGACTATGACCCCTCGCCACACCTTGAGACAACTCAACTACTTCGTCGCCGTAGCCGATGAAGGATCGCTGGCCCAAGCGGCCTCCCGCCTCAACCGATCGCAGCCGTCCCTCTCCGCCGCCATCGCCAAGCTCGAGGACCAGTTGGAAGTCCAGCTGTTTGTGCGCCATCACGCCCAAGGGGTCTCTCTGACGCCGCAGGGGACGCGTCTGCTGGCCGCGGCCCGCAACCTGCTGCATCACGCCGAGGACTTTCAGCGCCAGGCTGCCTCGACCAGCGGCGAGATCGCCGGCACCCTACATGTCGCCAGCTTCGCCACGCTCGCGCCGGCCTATCTTCCCGCGTTGATCTCCGCTTTCAGCGACTCCTACCCCGAAGTCATGATGGCGATCAGCGAGGGGCGCCAGGATGAACTCGTTAGCGGACTGCGGCAGGGACGCTTCGAAATGGCGCTGTGTTACGATGTCGACCTACCGGGAGACTTGAGGATCAGCCCGCTAGCGAGCTTCGAGCCCTATGTTCTGTTGCCGGCCGGCCACCGGCTGGCCGAGCAGACTGCCATTTCGCTGCATGAACTTGCCGACGAGCCGATGATCCTGCTCGACGTGCCGCCGAGCCGAACTTATTTCCTCGGCCTGTTCCGTGCCCAGGGTCTGGAGCCTCGCGTCAGCTTCAGCTCACCGTCGCTGGAGCTGGTTCGCGGAATGGTCGGCCGCGGGCTCGGGTTTTCCCTGCTGGTCACCCGGCCATATGGAGACCATACCTACGAGGGCGCGCCGCTTGCCGTGCGTCCGATACGCGAGCCCGGCACCAAGGGCGAGATCTGCCTGGCGGCGCTGAATGCACTCCGACCGACCCGCACAATGGCCGCTTTCGAGGCGTTCTGCGCCGATTTCTTCGGCAAGCCAAGCGAACAATAGCCACGTGACACGGGGGAGCAAGCGCGCCAAGGGTTAAAAGTAGAGGCTCCGCACCGCGTCGGATGACCGGAGTTCGTCGGCCGAGCCGCTGGCGACCAGCTTTCCCTTGACGAGCACGTAGCCGCGATGGGCGATCTCGAGGCTGCGATGGGCATTCTGCTCGATCAGCAGCACGGTCGTCCCGTCGCCGTTGATGCGGGCGACGGTGGCGAAGTAATCGTCGATCAGCTTCGGCGACAGTCCGAGGGAGGGTTCGTCGACGATCAGCAGGCGCGGTTGTCCGATCAGCGCGCGCGCCAGGGCCACCATGGCCTGTTCGCCGCCAGACAGGGTGCCGGCGTTCTGGGCCAGACGCTCCCGGACGCGGGGAAAGTGATCACCCGTCGCTTCCAGCAGCGTCTCGAAGCCATTGTCCTTGCCAACCGTCGCGCGATAGCCCAGCCACAGGTTGTCGCGCACCGAAAGATCCGGAAACAGCCGACGGCCCTCCGGCACCAGGCCGACGCCGAGACGCGCAACACGCTCGGTGCCGATCCTGCCCACGTCCTCACCCAGGATCCGGATCGCGCCGCGCATCGGGCGGATGAGCCCGGTAATGGCGCGAAAGGTGGTGGTTTTGCCGGCGCCATTGGGCCCCAGCAGACAGACAATCTCTCCCGACAGCACCCCCAGCGACACGTCGCGCAGCATCGGCACGCCGCCATAGGCGGTATCGACGCCCTGCATCTCAAGCACCAGCGGACCTCGTGCCAAGGTAAGCCTCCTGCACGTGCGTCAACTGCCGGATGTCGGCGAACGAGCCCTCGGCTATCTTGCGGCCGTAGTCGAGCACTAGAACGCGCTCGGGGAATGCGGCCACGAGATTCATATCGTGCTCGACAATAATCATGGCGCGGTCGGGAAACCGCTGCTGCAGCCTGCGGAGCTCGACCGCCAGGCCCGCAGTTTCCCTGTCATCCATGCCCGAGGACGGCTCGTCAAGCAGCAAAAGATGAGGCTTGCTCGCGACGGCGCGGGCGATCTCGAGCCGCCTGCGGTCGGCCTGGGCGAGCTCGCCCGCCGCGCGGTGGCGCTGGTCGAAAAGTTCAGAAGAGATCGACGCCAGGATGTCCTCGGCTCGATCAATGGAAGCCGCGAGCTCGCGCCGGCTGCGGCCATGGAAAAGAAGCGCCGTCAACACTCCGGTCCGGGTGCGCGTATGCATGCCGACGATCACGTTGTCGAGCACGCTCATGTCGCCGAATAGCCGGCTCGACTGAAAGGTCCGCGCGATGCCGAGTGCCACCACCTGGTGGGGTGGCAGGCGGTTAAGCTTGCGGCCACGGAAGACGACGCTGCCACTCGTCGGGCGGAAGATGCCGCTGATGGCGTTGAACAGCGTCGATTTGCCCGCCCCGTTGGGGCCGATGATGCAGACCATCTCGCCTGGGTCTACGGTGAAGCTCACGTCGTCGACGGCTACGAGGCCACCAAAGCGGACGGTTACGTCCTCACAGGCGAGCAAGGCCATCTCAGCCGGCCTGGTACTGTCGCAGGCGCTTTGGGAACAGGCCGCTGGGACGCACGATCAGCATCAGGATGACGATCGTGCCGAAAATGAGCAGCCGGTAGTCGGCGAAGACGCGGAACTTTTCCGGCAGCACCGTGAGCAGGAAGGCCCCGACGATGACGCCGAAAATGTTGTCCATGCCGCCGAGAATCACCATCGTCATGATGGTGACCGAAACGAGAAAAGTGAAGTTATCGGGGGAGATGTAGCTGACGTAGAAAGCATAAATGGTGCCGGCGAAGGCGGCTAGAAAGGCGTCGACCGCGAAGGCCAGGACCTTGTACCAACTGACGTTGATGCCCTGGCAGCGCGCCGCAAGCTCGTCCGCTCTCAAGGCATTCCACGCCAGCCCCACCCTGGACATGTGCAGTCGCCTGGCACACAGGATGGTAAGGCCCACCAGCACCAGGCACAGATAGTAGAAATTGGCCTGGCTCGGCAATGACACAGTCCAAATCTCGATGCGGCTGGCGAAGGAATGGCCGAACAGGCTCGGGGCCGGAATGCCAACCAGGCCGTTGGGGCCTCCGGTCCAGCTGAGATTGTTCAACAGTTGATGAACCACGACCGCAAAGGCGATGGTGACGAGCGCCAGATAGGACTCCCGCGTCCGCATGGCGGGGAGCCCGATGATGAATCCGAACGCGGTGGCAACGACGGCGGCGAGCGGCAGCGTCAGCCAGAAGTCCACTCCCCAATACAGCGCGGCCATGGCCGAGGTGTACGCGCCGATGCCGTACGATGCGCCGGTGGAGAAGTTGGGAATATTGGCGCTACCCAGCTGGAAGTTCAGCGCGAGCGCAAGCACCGCATAGAGCTGTGCGATCACCGCCAGATGGATCACATAGGAGTTGTTGCCGGCGACCAGCGGGAACAGCAGCGCCAGGGCGGCGCCATACGCAAAAGCAATGCGTGGCGATGCCCGAACGGCATCCGTCACCGTTTGTTCCAGGGCGGGATAGCGCTGCGCCGCAAGGAAACAGACGATGGCCGCGGCGAGGGTTGCCGTGAGCACCTGCCAGCTCTCGATCACCAGGAGAGCCCAGGCAAGGCAGGCAATGGCGGTGATGAAGCCGACCGTCAGCAGCCCGCCATGACGGAGCGCCTGCCCCTTGGCGCTGGTGCCGACAGCAACGGCCATGCTCAGACCTTCTCGATCGCTTTGCGGCCCATGAGACCCGTCGGCCGGAACACCAGGAAGCCGATGACCACCAGAAAGGCGAAAACTTGGCGGTAGGCGGTGCCGTTGGGGATCGTGGCCTGGGCAAGCGTCTCGATCCCGGCCAGCAGAAACCCGCCGATCACGGCGCCGGCGACACTGCCGAGCCCGCCTACGACCGCAGCTGAAAAACCCATCAGCCCCGCCAGAATGCCGAAATCGAAGCGGGTGACGCCGACGTGAGCAGCAAACAGAAGGCCGGCGAGACAGCCGGTAGCGGAAGCCAGGAAAAACGTGTTGCGGAAGACCGCGTCGGCGTTGATGCCCATGAGGCGCGCCGCTTCACGATCCTGCGATACGGCGCGAATGCGCACGCCCATGCCGGTGCGGTGGAGAACGGTATAAAGCAGTCCCAGGGTGATGGCGGCAAAGCCCACCACCGAGATGGTGAACCAGGTCACCGTGATGCCGAGCAAACCGAACGCCGGGCCCTTGAACGGGGCCGGGAAGGCATGCGGATTGCTGCCCTCGGGAAACACATGCCGAATCAGCTCGCGGATCACCACGCCGAGCGCGACCGTGACGACCAGCGCCATCAAGGCCGGCCGGTCGCGAAAATGCCGCAAGACGATCTTGTCGGCCGCTATGCCGATGCCGCCCACAACTGCGATAGCAATCACGGCCGCGAAAAGGATTTCCGCCTGGCCATAGCCAACGCCCATGGCTGCAACCAGCGATTGGAGGACGGCCAGCGCGATGAAGGGACCCAGCAGGGACACATCGCCATGAGAGAAGTGAATGACGCCGAGCACGCCGAACAGCAGACTGAAACCCACCGCCAGCAAAGAGTAGATCGAGCCGAGAGCAAGCCAGTTCACAAGCTGCTGAGCAAGCTCGGCCATTTGCGAAACTCCTTCATGGGGCGCCGCTGCCCATTGTGCTGGCAAGCAATATTAGAATACGATTGATTGTCAATCAGGAGCTCGCGCCGCGGGCGCAAGCCTACTCGTGGGAGGATTTCAATGTCGCTGTGGAGAATGATGACGAGGCTGAGCCGGCGCGGGGCCCTTGCGGCCGGATTGCTGGCTGTGGTCACCGGATACGGATTTTCGGGCGGCTTCGGCTCCGCTGCGGCGCAGGACACAATCAAGCTCGGGTTCATCGGGCCGCTCAGCGGCGGCAACGCCCATCAGGGGCTCGGCGCTCGCAACGGATTTTTGCTGGCCGTCCAGCAGGCCAATGACAGCGGCTATCCGCACAAGGTCGAAGGTGAAGTGCTCGACGATGCCTCCGATCCGCAGACCGGCGTTGCGGCAGCCCTGAAGCTCGTGAACGACCCTGCAGTCGTGGCTGCCATCGGGCATTGGAACAGCCCGGTTGCCCTTGCCACGACGCCGGTGTTCAACCGCGCCGACGTGCCTTTTATCATTTGGGGCGCGATCAGCCCCAAAGTCACCGAGCAGAATTTTCCCCAGGTCACCCGCGTGACGCCGACGCTTACCCAGGAAAACGAACCGCTGGCAGCGTGGGTCGCCGGGGACCACGGCAAGAAAAAGATCGCGATCGTCTCCGACACCAGTGATTACGGGACCCAGAACGCGGCTGCCTTCACCAAGTACTTCGAGGCCGCCGGCGGCACCGTCATCGCCAGCGAGGGGGCTCCGGTCGGAACGACCGACTTCCGCACCATCCTGACCAAGCTCAAGGCCCTGGAACCGGACGGAATCTATTTCGGCGGCGTAATCACCGAAGCGGGCCTCGTCCGCAAGCAGATGTTCGACCTCGGCATGGATATCCCGATGTACGGTATTTCCGGCATCTATGACCCGAAATTCCTCGAGATCGCCGGCGAGGCCGCGGAGGGAACGATCGTGGCGGTGCCGAAGGTGAAGGAGAACGAAAAGCTCGACGCCCTGATGGCGGCCTACGAAGCCGCGAACTTCTCCGAGCCGGCCGGTCCCTACGCCAAATACGCCTATGATGCGACCAACATCCTGCTCGCCGTCATCAAGGAGCACGGGACGCAGGACAAGCAGAAACTCGCCAAGGCGATCCGCGAAATCTCCCATGACGGGGTACTCGGAACCACGACCTTCGATGAGAACGGCCAGACCCAGATAGATGTCATAGTCGACATCTACGTGGCCAAGGGCGGCCAGTGGACGCAGTGGCAATAGGGGTTTGCTGAGGATGGCGGGCGCGGGGCCAGGGACTCCCCCGCGTCCATATCCCTCGCCCCGGGGCTGACTCACATCATAGCCCTGGGGATGCTGCGGGAACGGACGAAAGAGAACTGCCTGGTCAATCTTTGACCTCCATCTCACCTACTTGAATGTCGCCGCTCATGCCCACCATGGAGGCGGTGGCAAAGCTGCGAGCCCCGGCGTCGAGACAGTGTTGTCGCGCGAGCGCAAGGCCTTGCCGATGTCGCCCGAGGGCTTGCGCATGCGGGCCTCAGAGACGACCTGGCAGCAATAGTCCTCATCAACGTCGTGATTGCAGATGCCAGCCGCCAGGCTGATCATCGGGCCTGCGCACCCGTTGATGGACCCAGGACATGAAGTACTCCCGCGTCGAACCGGACGAGTTCGAGGCCGAAGCCCTCGAACGCAAAGGCGAGCGGCTGTGGCGGCAACCGCGCTCCGGCGTTGACAGACCGGCTTGTGCTGGTCTTTCATACGTCGATACGATAGGACGTTGTCCGAGGACGCCTGGGCGGACACTGGCTTATAATGCTCTGAAGACCGGCAAACTTCGGGTATCGGGATGGCGGAAGTCAGGCTTGAGAGCGTCACTAAATATTATGGTGAGGTCCAGGCCGTTAAGAATCTCAACTTGGTTTGTCCCGATGGCGCCATGGTGGCCCTGCTTGGCCCCTCCGGTTGCGGCAAGACCTCTACGCTGAAGATGCTCGCCGGCATAGAAGAGGTCAGCGAGGGCGAGATCTGGTTCGACGACAGACCGGTGAGCCGCCTGGCGCCGGCCGAGCGCAACATCGCCATGGTGTTCGAAGACTACGCCCTCTATCCCCACCTTACGGCATTCGAGAACATCGCCTTTCCGTTGCGCATCCGCGGCTTCAGCGGCGAGGAGATTAAGCGTCGGGTCCACCAGGTGCTCGATCTGCTGCTGTTGAACGACATACGCGACGAGAGGGCAAGCCGATTGAGTGGCGGCGCTCAACAGCGGATCTCGATCGGCCGCGCATTGGTGCGAGATCCCGAGCTCATCTTGTTCGACGAGCCTTTGAGTCACCTCGATGGCGATCAGAAGGTCCAGCTCCGCTCCGAGATCAAGCGGCTGCAACAGACCACGGGGCTGTCGGCAGTTCTCGTCACCCACGATCAGACCGAGGCGGTCGCCATGAGTGACCTCGTCGCCATCATGGACCAAGGCGTTTTGCAGCAGGTCGGCCCGCCGGAGGACCTTTATCACTTTCCGGCAAACCTGTTCGTCGCCAAGTTCATTGGCGAGCCGCCGATGAACCTGCTTGCCGTCGAAATCACAGAGGAAGCTGGTACGCTGGTTCTGGCGGGCAAGGCCGGCTGGAAAATCGGACTGCGAGGCAAGATGGCCAGCCGCATCCGCGAAGCGACCCGATCGCCCGATGCGATCCTTGGCGTCAGGCCCGAGCACCTGCGGATCGCCGACCCGAGCGATAACAACCGGCAACTCAACCGCCATCCCGGGCGCATCTGGTGGCGCGAGCGCCGTGGCGATGTTGAGGTGGTTTTTGTCGATATGCTCGGATCAAAGACTGCGGGCGCCACGTCCGAGCGCTCGACTTTGGACGAAATCCTCGTCGAAGTTCCCAGTCCCTCGCCATTTGCGGAAGGCGACATCGTCGATACGGTGTTTGATCCCGACAGCATCAGTCTGTTCGAGTCGTCAACGGGCAGGAACGTGCTGGCCGCGCACGGGTCTGGTGAGGTGCACAAGTGAGCGACAATGCGCTTGTTCTAGAGTCCGTCAGCAAGACCTTCGGAAACCACGACGCTGTGTCGGGGGTGAGCCTGACTGCGGAGCCGGGGCGCATCTTCGGGGTGACCGGACCTTCGGCAGCCGGAAAGACCACCATGTGCCGCCTCATCAGCGGCCTCGAGACGCCCAGCAGCGGGGAGATCCTGTCCGTTGGGCGGCGCTGGAACCGCATGCCGCCGCAGCAGCGAAACGTCGCCTATATGTTCGAATCCAACGCGCTCTATCCCCAGATGAGCGTCTTCGACAACATCGCCTTCCCGCTTCGGGCCCCCAACAAGAAGGGCACATTTGCCGAAGTCGATATCGCTGCGCGCGTCCATGAGGTAATCGCACTGACTGAAATGCAAGGGCTCGAGAATCGCCTTCCCGGTGAGCTCTCCGGCGGGCAGAAACAGCGTGTTGCCCTCTGCCGGGCCCTGGCTCAGCAGCCCTCCGTCTATCTTCTGGATGAGCCGATCTCGCATCTCGATGCCAAGCTGCGGCACAAATTGCGGGGCGAGGTGCGCCGACGCCAGCTCGACAGAGCCATGCCGACGCTGTGGTTCACACCGGATGCCATGGAGGCATTGTCGGTGGCCGATGAGATAGCGGTGATCGTCAACGGCCGCATTCAGCAGATTGGCCCGCCCGACGATATATACCTGCGGCCGGTCAACGTCGATGTTGCGCGCCTGGTCGGCGATCCCGCCATTAACATCATCCGCGGCCGCCTTGTCCGAGACGGCGAAGCGCTCCGGTTCAGCTGCCAGGCCGGGACCGTCGCGCTTCCCGACCGGCTGGTTCGGCAGCTCGATACGCTTGCCATTGCCGGGCCGGTTCTCGTTGGTGTCAGGCCGAGCGATCTGGCGCTCGCCGAGGACACCGTCGAGCCAAACACGCTGTCCGGCACGGTCTATACTGTCGAACCGTTTGGCAAATATACCATCGTGGCGGTTCGCATCGGCATAGACCTCATCAAGATAATGGTGAAAGATGCGGTGCGGGTCGATGTTGAGCAAGCCGTCAGCGTTCGGTTCCTGCGATCTGAGCTGCTGATCTTTGAGGATACCACCGGGCGGGCAATTGCGAGCTAGCGATGCCCTAGGCTGCGGGGTCATGAGGGAGGACAAAAGATGTTGAAAGTTGGTAGTCGAACGTTTCCGCCACCAAATTACCTGGTGCCGAGCCTGTCTGGCGCTCTCGTCGCCGCGCTGCTGCTGCTTCCGACGACGGCTGGTGCTTGGACCTACAAGGAAGCAGCCGCGCCCTACGCCGGCACAACCATCAACATCCTGGACGAGGTGACGCCTCTTCAGGAGTCCATGGCCACTCTGGTTCCTGAGTTCATCGAAGAGACCGGGATTCAGGTCAATTACGAGCTCCTGAACCACTTCGACGTGATCAGCCGGGGTCAGGCGGACCTGCTGTCCGGCCGCGGCGCCTATGACGCGATCCTGCTGCATTCAGCGCAGATGGGCATGCTCCTCGATGCCGACGTGTTGCGCCCGGTGGACGACTTCCTTGCCGACGCGGCGTTGACGAGTCCCAACGTGGATCTCGCTGACTTCAGCGAGCCGGGCTTCAGTTCGGCGCTGAAGCACGATGGCAAACTGTACGGGTTCCTGACCTGGAACTACAATTCCGTGTATTGGGCGCGCAACGATCTCCTGACGCATCCCGCCGAGAAAGAGGCGTTCAAGGCCAAGTACGGCTACGAGCTGGCGCCTGCGGAGACGCTACAGCAGATGCGCGACATTGCCGAGTTCTTCACCCGGAAGCGGGGCGAGACGCTGGCCGGCGAAACGCTCACCAGTGACTTCTATGGGCTGGTCATGGAAGGCATCAAGGGCGGTTCGAGCTTTCCGATGGCCTGGAACAACATTTTGCGGAACTTCGGGGCCGACATATTCGACGCACAAGGCCGGCCGAGCTTCGACACCCCTGAAATGATCGCGGCGCTCGAGTTCTGGGCTGAACTGTGGAACTACGGCCCGCCCGGGATGGCTGAAGTGTCTCTGATCGACGTCCCCACCCTGATGGGCCAGGGCGTGGTGGCGCAGTCTCTGGCCTGGAGCGACTTCGCCCTCGGGGTGGATCGCGAGGGAAGTTCTCCCCATGCCGGCCAATTTGTCTATCGCGGTGCCCCACGCAACGCCAACTACCGGGGCCCCCGCTCGGCCGAAACCGAGCCGTCGCCCATCGTTATCAGCAAGGCGAGCCGCAATCCTGAGGCTACCTATCTGTTCCTGCAGTGGATGGTAGATCGCGACACCCAGGCGAAGCTGGCTCAAAAAATGGATGGTGCAGTCCCCAGCAGGGAGAGCGCCTGGTCGCTTCCGATATATAAGGATCATCCGCTTCTGGGTTCGCTGTTCAAGGCCATGCAGGACTCTCTCGTTGCAGGCCAGTCAAAGCCGCGCGCTCCGAAGATCTACGAGATCTATGACGCGCTCGGCGGCCTCGTTCAGGAGGTCGGCCTGGGGACGGTCAGCCCTGAGCAGGCCGCCAAAGCGGGTCAGGAGTCGATGTTGCGCATCTGCGAGCAGTGCCTGCTCGATTAGGCGAGACGGGGCCGTATCGAACTGTGGGGCGGCGGCTGCCGCTGCCGCCCCGGTGGAGTGCCTGATATGGCCGATGTTGTGAAAGAAAGAGCGGCGCCACCCGTGGATGCCCGTTCTGACCGGACCCAGCCGGAGCGGTTCTGGTATCCCTATCTCCTCATTGCCCCAACCATGATCACGCTGATCGTGGTGAGCCTCATTCCGTTCCTTTATGCCGCGTTTCTGAGCGTCCACGATGTCCGCTACGGCAGGGTGGAAGGTTTCGTCGGTTTCGACAACTACGCTGCGCTTCTGGTCGACGGGCGGTTCTGGAACAGCATGTGGGTGGCGTTCACATTCATCATGATCGCCGTGCCCATAGAGTTCATGCTCGGGCTGACCGGAGCGCTCATACTCAATCAGGGCATCAAGTTCCGACGCGTGCTCGTGCCACTTCTGTTCATTCCGACGATGATGGCTCCGATCGTCGTCGGGTTGCTGTGGAAGATCATGCTGGCCGGATCGTGGGGGCTGCTATCCTACAACGTTCTCGAGCGGTTCGGCATTATCGGCAGCACCTCCGCGTTCGCATCCCCCGAACTGGCGCTCTATGCCATCATCTTCGTCGACATCTGGCAGTGGACCCCGTTCATGATGCTGGCATTCTTCGCCGGGCTCCAGGCACTGCCGGTGAACCCTTACCGGGCGGCAGCCGTCGACGGCGCCAATCTGGTGCAAATCTTTTTCCGCGTCACCCTGCCCCTGCTGGCGCCGTTGCTCGCGGTCATCGGCCTGCTCCGTCTCATCGATGCCTTCAAGATCTTCGACACGATCTTCATTCTGACGGGCGGCGGCCCCGGCACGGCTACGGAGTCGCCAAGCATCCTAGCCTACAAGATGGTGTTCGACTATTGGGATATCGGCAGGGCAACCGCCCTTGCGGTGGTCGTCTTTATCATGTTCTTCATCTTCTGTAACGTGTTCTACCAGATCGCCAAGCGAAAGCTCCACCTGTTCTAGAGGATCCCATGTCGGCGATGACCGTCGGGCGGCGACACCATGCCGCCATCTTCACTGCTCTGGCGATCGCCTATGGCATCGCCATATTGTTTCCCGTGGTGTGGATGGCGACGATGATGGTCAAGCCCGCCGCAGTGATGTTCCAGCGTCCGACCGTATGGCTGTTCGAGCCCACTCTGGCACATTTTGATTATATCCTGCAGGGCGGCTTTCACTGGGCGCTGGTGAACTCCTTCATCATCGCCCTGGCGAGCACAGTCCTCGTCGTCATCATCGGCACACCCGCGGCCTACGCGTTCGCCCGCTACCGGATGCGCGGACGCGACGATCTATTTCTGTTCGTACTAGCAACCCGCATGGCGCCGCCGGTTTGTCTGGTGATCCCATTCTATCTCATCTACGCTCAAATCGGCCTGCTCGATACCCACATAGGGCTGGTCTTCGCCTATCTGACCTTTAATCTTTCGTTCTACGTCTGGGTGCTGTCGAGCTTCTGCCGGGATCTTCCCGTGGAGATCGAGGAGGCGGCCATGGTGGACGGCTATCCCCACTGGCAGGTTCTGCTGAGGATCAGCCTTCCATTGCTGCGGCCCGGCATCGTCGCCACGGCCATGCTGTGCTTCATCTTCGCCTGGAACGAGTTCCTTTTTGCATTCATGCTGGGCGGGAGAACGGTGACGACCCTACCCGTGTCCATCCCGACGCTGATCTCGACGACCGGCGTCCGCTGGGGCGAGATGGCGATCATCGGCTTTGTCGCGCTCCTGCCGGTGCTTGTTGCGGTCTTCATGCTGCAGCGTCACATCGTGCGCGGGCTCACGCTCGGTGCCGTGAAGGGTTGAAGCCGCTGACGAGTTCACGTCGATCGGATGCGCGCAGGAGGTTTTCAGATGCAAGAACACTATATCGAAGCTTCGCCGAAAACCGTCCACTGGGGCTACTGGGATGCCACGCTGCCTCCGATCCTCGAAATCGAGTCGGGCGACATCGTAACCATCGAAACGATATCCGGTGAGCCCGAGGACCTGCCGCAGGACCGCGCCGGTGTCTCGGAAGCCCAGTTGAGCATTCATGCCCACTGCCAACGCGGCCCGGGCCCGCATTTCCTGACCGGACCGATCGCGCTCCGGGGCGCCATGCCCGGCCACACCCTGCAAGTCGACATCCTTGATGTCGTGCTGGCCGACGACTGGGGCTGGAACCTGATTGAACCCCTGCTCGGGACCCTGCCGGAGGACTTTCCAGAACGTCGCCGCCTCACCTTCCCGATCGACCGCGCCAGGCGTGTTGCCAGACTGCCATGGGGCCTCGATTTGCCCCTGGCGCCCTTCTTCGGCAATTTCGGCGTCGCACCTCCGGCCAATTACGGTCGCATCACCTCGATCATTCCGCGCGAGCACGGCGGCAACATGGACAACAAGGAACTGGTGGCTGGCAGCACGGTCTACTTCCCGGTCTGGAACAGCGGGGCTCTGTTCTCTGTCGGTGATGGCCACGCCGTCCAGGGCGACGGCGAGGTCTGCCTGACCGCTGTCGAGACGGGCCTGACCGGTCGGCTGCAGCTCACGGTCCGGCAGGATCTTTCCATCGATTTCCCGCGCGCCGAGACGCCGACCCACTACATCTCGATGGGGATGGATGAGGACCTTGACGACGCGGCGCGCCAAGCGCTGCGTCGAATGATCGGCTGGATCACCGCGATGACGTCGCTGTCCCGGCAGGACGCCTACACGTTGTGCAGCCTGGCGGCCGATCTTCGGGTCACCCAGATGGTCGACGTGAACAAAGGTGTCCACTGCATGCTGGCGAAGTCGGTGCTGGGGTGAGCTTGCAGCGCCTGGAAGGCCCTCGCCTCCCGTCACAAGAGCCTGATCCACGCTGGAGCATGATCGCTGGCTCCTTCGCGGCCGCGCACGTGCCTGTCCACCCCGGCATCGACGAGCCTGTCATGGACATTGGGGCTCAGCAGCAGGTGATCGAGGCGCAGTCCTGCATCACGCTGCCATCGCGAACGTTTGTAGTGCCAGAAGGTGTAGATGCGCTCGCCGGGATGGAGATGGCGGATCGCGTCCGTCCAACTCCTGCCGAGAAGCCTCTTGAAGGCGGCCCGGCTTTCCGGCTGTATCAGGGCATCGTCATTCCACGAGGTCGTCGGATAAATGTCGAGGTCGGTTGGAGCAACATTAAAGTCGCCTGCCAGTATCACGGGCGCGCCGGACCTTCTGAGCCTTGTCGCATGCCTGCCAAGGCGGTCCAGCCAGGCGAGCTTGTAGTCGAATTTCGGGCCGGGCTGCGGATTGCCGTTGGGCGCATAGATCGAGGCAATCAGCACGCCGTTGACGGCAGCTTCGATGTAGCGGCTCTGGGTGTCGGACGGATCGCCCGGCAGAGCTGTCCGGGTCAGGACTGGCGCTGAGCCACGCGAAAGGATCGCCACACCGTTCCAGGATTTCTGGCCCTTCCAAACCGCACGGTAGCCAGTTCTGGCCATCTCATCTTCGGGAAAGGCGTGATCTTCAGCTTTCAGTTCCTGGAGGCAGACCACGTGCGGGCTCGCCATCTTCAGCCAGTCCAGCAGGTTGGCGAGGCGCCTGTTGACGTTGTTGATGTTGAATGTGGCGACGATCAGGGTGCGATCCTCTCTGCCCAAGCGCTCACCGCGACGGCGAGCGTTTGCAGTTGTTCGGCGGCGGTGACACCAGAGACCGTTTTGTGGGGCTTCAGATCGTGGTCGCCGTCCTCCAACCAGAAAACCTCGATCCGCTCGGACAGTTCATAGCCCGAGACCTCTTTGCGCGTGCCGAACGGGTCACGCGTACCCTGGCAGATGAGCGTCGGCGTCTTGAGGTCAGCGAGGTGCTTGGTGCGAAGCTGGCCGGGCTTGCCCGGCGGGTGGAACGGATAGCCAAGGCAGAGCAAGCCGACGATCTTTCCTGCCGCATAAAGGTCATCGGCGACCATGGAGGCGACGCGTCCGCCCATCGACTTGCCGCCGATGATGAGGGGCCGCTCGCCTTGGAGCTGTTCGACCGCGGCCAGGTAGTCCGGAACGAGCAAATCGGCGCGCGGCGGCGGTTTGCGAACACCATCACGTCTTGCCGCCATGTAGCCGAACTCGAATCGGGCTACGCGCAAGCTGGCCGCCGCGAGCGCCTTCGCCATCGCTTGCATTGTAGTTGAGTCCATGGGGGCGCCCGCCCCATGGGCCAACAGGATGGTGGCGCCCGCGTTCTCGGCGCCGTCGAGGATCAGGTTCAGAGTCATTTGGCCGCCAGCCTCTGAATGGAACCACCTTAAGCCTTCAAGCCACCCGATGTGGTCCATGAGGCTTCGATCAGCCAGTTCGTCTCGAGTGTGGCCTCCCCCCAACAGATGAGCATCGTGACTCTCCAGCCCCAACTCAATCAATCCTGGAGCGAGCCTTATGTACCAGATCTTTGCCGTCGAGCCGGCCAAGGACATCGTCGACGTTGCCGACTACGTCTTCGACGAAGCCTACTGCCAGGCCATGAGGCTCCCCTTCACCACCGGCTGGCACCACTGGTCGCTCTTCCGGCGCGATGGAGCGCGGCTCATTCACATCGCCGATTTCCCAACCTATCAAGCAGCGGAGGCTTTCCTCAATGGACTACTGGCACATCCTCTACATTGACGGCCGACCGGTCGCCGAGATCGAGATCCGGGTCGAACCCTTCCCGGGACACTACCAGCCTGCAAAAAGGGTAGCCAGGAGTGTTGACCTTGAATTAGGTCGCATCTGTGTTTAAATCATAAGCAAATTCAATAACGACGAGGAGACAGCCTGTGGCAGTCGAGCGACCGGTTGAGGATGCTCAGATCCCCCTTGAACGCGATGTGTTTCTAAGATCGCTCCTTCGCGAACTGACCGGAACCCTTGAGGAGGTGGTCGGCCTGGAAGAAGCGTCCGGATACATCAGTGTGGTCGGCGGAGCCATCGGGGAGCAGATAGGCGGGGAGTATCGCAAAGCTCTGGCTGTCGACCGCCTCGACCGCGAGCAGGTCGCCAGCGTACTGGTCGATCTGAAGCGCCGGATCAATGGCGACTTCTATGTGATCGAGGAGCGCGAGGATCGCATCATCCTCGGCAACCGATGCTGCCCGTTCGGTGAATACGTCAAGGGGCGGCCATCCTTGTGCATGATGACTTCCAACGTGTTTGGCCGCATCGCTGCCGACAATCTGGGCTATGCGCGGGTGCAGGTCGAAGAATCGATCGCGCAGGGCCACGCCGGTTGCCGCGTGACCGTCTATCTCAAGCCCAGCCAGGACATTGCACCGGGTGCCCGAGAGTACTTCAGCAGCGACGATGCTTGAAGCCGAGGAGTTCCGGCGACTGCTGGACTTCATCCAGGACCCGGTATTCATCGTCAGACGTTCAGGCCTCATCGACATGGCAAACGCCAGCGCCCGCACCGCGCTTGGCGGGTGCCTTGCGGGTCGAAATCTCTGCGAGTTCTCCGCAACCGCTCCGGATGTGGTGGATACTTATCTCAGGCGCTGTTCGGCATCCGGCAGCCCAGTGCTTGCCTCGATCGTGCTGCGCGACGCGGATGGCAAAGAAGACAGATTCCAGGTCAAAGGCGCCTTGTTGAGCAAGCAACAGGGCCAGCAGGCCGACCGGATCATCCTGAGATGCAGCGCCACGGCGTTCCGCGAGTTCACCCGCATGTCCCGCCAGGTGGCGGAATTGAACCGGGAGAACCTCAGGCAGCGCCAGGCCCGGGCGGTCCTCCAGGAGACGCTCGACCAGAGGGATCTGCTGCTCCGCGAGGTCCAGCATCGCGTCAGGAACCAAACGCAAATGATGCTCGGCATGGTCTCGGCGGCGCGGCGCAAGGCCAAGAGCGAGGAACTGTCGACCTTTCTCGAAGAGCTGAGGCAGCGCCTGACGGCCATGGGCACCGTGCAGCAGCTCATGTACACGTCGGCACGCCTCGACGTCTTGTCGGCGCGCCACCTGATTGACGAAATCTGCGGCGCCATCTCCAAGACTTGGCCGCCGGGCGCCGAACTGAAGGTTGACTGCATCGACGCGGAGTTGGCTACCGACGTGGCCGTCCCGCTGGCCCTGATCGTCAATGAGCTGCTCTCCAATGCCTTGAAGCATGGCTTGAAATACGGCGCCGGCTCTACGAGGGTTCGATTGAGTGAAGATCACGACGATTTGGTGCTGACTGTTCGGGACAGTGGCCCCGGACTCGAAGCGGGCAGAAATGGTGACCTGCAATCGTCCGGACTGGTGATGGTTCGGGGCATGTGTCGCCAGATTGGTGGATCGTTCGCCTTGACTTGCGATGACGGCACGTGCTGTACCGTGCGCTTCCCACGTCCGGCGCGAGCCGACACCTGAATCGGGAAGTCCCGTGATGCTATCGAGTTCACCCTCTTTGCCACCGCTCACGGACATTGACAGGATTCTGACGACTCGACGCCCGCCGTTCGATGGCCGTTCGAACGAGGGCAAGGAACAGAAGACTGATGCCGATAGAGGCGTTGCGGCACGCATCCTAGTCGTGGAGGACGATTGGTTCGCTGCCACGGACATGCAGGGGGCACTGCGGGACGCCGGCTACGACGTGCTGGAGGTCGTCACCAGCGCCACCGAGGCGATCGAGGCGGCAGGCGAATGCAAACCCGACCTTATCCTTATGGATGTCCGGCTGGTGGGGCACCGAGATGGTGTGGATGCGGCGCTGGAAATCAGTCAGCGCTTCGGCATTCGCTGCTTGTTCGTCACCGCCTATGTCGATCCGGCTCTCAGGTTGCGAGCCGAGGCTGCACGCCCACTGGGGTGGCTGACAAAGCCGATACCGGGCGAGAACCTGGTGGCAGCGGTAAGAGAGGCGCTCGGGCGCCTCTAACGGTCCACTGAGGTCGACGGCCTCCATGGCAAGGCTTCGTGTTCCGGATGTGGCTTGACAGACCTTACTGGCTCACAGTTGGGCCTTGTACTTACGAAGCCAATGACCGTCGGCAAGGACACCACGACCACAGCTTAGATTGGTGCCCAGGGGCGGAATGCCCTGACTGAGCAGGATCAATGAGTTAGCCCGCGG
>CAYWVA010000021.1:0-19835 GCA_964461545.1 uncultured Rhizobiaceae bacterium
GTCCCAGATGCGGCCCTCCACGAAGGGCGTGATCTCGGCCGAATGGTGGATCTCGGTCTCCTCGGTGCACACCACCGCCCAGCCGCCCTCGGCCTTCACACCACGCATGGCGGCCATCGAGCTTGGATAACGGTGTCCCATGCCGCAGCAGTGGGGCACCTGATAGAACCGGTTGCGGGCGGTGACCGGGCCGATCGTCACCGGTTCGAACAGGATGTCATAGTGGGGATCGCGAGCTGCCATCGAGCGACCATGGCAGATTGCCGGCACGCTCTCAAGGTTATGAGACTGCCCGAACAACTCCCAATGCCTGCCGCCAAATCGCCCCATTATCCGGGGAGGTTGGCGTCTGCTTGGTTCGCAAGGCGGGGGCGTTGCGCTTAAATCGGGGATCGCATGAGAGGATGTTTTTGTGTAGTTGCGGCGGCGGTGGGCTCCGCCCTTGTGCTCGCCGCGTCGGCTGAAGCCAATTCGAAGATCAAACAGGAGGGCCTGGCCTCCTGGTACAAGCTGGGAACCCACACGGCCAACGGTGAGCGCTACGATCCAATGGGCATCACCGCCGCCCACCCAACGCTGCCCTTCGGCACCAAGGTGCGCGTCACCAGATCCGGAAGCGGAAAATCCGTCGTTGTCCGGATCAACGACCGCGGACCGTTTACCGGCGGGCGAATCATCGACTTGTCCAAAGGAGCGGCCAGGGCGATCGAACTGACGCAAGCCGGCGTCGCCAAGGTGAAGATCGAGGTTCTCGGCACCTCGACCGAACCGGAGGTCGCTGCTGTGCCAGTAGTAAAGCCGGTCACGGCCGTCGCCGCCAAGACCCCGCCGGTCACGGATGCACCGCCACTTCGCCTGATGGCAGAGCATCGGCTCATTCAGTCATCGAGGTGAAGACACCGCTCGCGGTGCCCGTCCTGCAGAAAACCTCCTGTCAGTCACCGACGAGCCGCAGCACATGTTCGCGCACCACGGGCAAAAGCTCGCGCTCAAACCAGGGTTCGCGCCGGATCCAGGCATTGTTGCGCCATGACGGGTGCGGCAACGGGATGACCGGCGGCGAGAGCGTCTCATAGGGCTCGCGCCAGGCCTTCACAGTCTCCGTCAATCGCGGTTTTCTGAGCCGGCCGAGGTGCCAGTTTTGCGCATACATGCCGATCGCCAGTACGAGGTCCACTTGACTGAGCCCCTGCATCAGCGAGGCGCGCCACTTAGGGGCGCATTCGCGCCGCGGCGGCAGGTCGGCACGGCGCGCCGTGTGGCCGGGAAAGCACAATCCCATCGGCACGATGGCCACTCGGCTTGCGTCGTAAAAAATTTCCGGTCCGATCCCGAGCCAGTTGCGCAACCGATCGCCGGACGGATCGGTGAACGGTCGCCCGCTGGCATGAACCCGAATGCCCGGAGCTTGGCTCGCAATCAGCAGCCGTGCCGTCGGGCTAGACTGGAACACCGGGCGCGGCTCATGCGGCAGCGGCGAACCTTGCGGGCGCTCCACGCATAGCCGGCACGCCCGGACCTGCCCGAAGAGTGCATCGGGTTCGCTCATGCCGAGACGCTGGGCCGGCTCGAAACATCCCCATACCAGCGCCGCAGGTTGCCATGCCCATCGCTCAGGCTCAGGCGCACCACCTTCATGAAATCCACGGCGCACAGCGCGGTGATGTCGGCCACGGAGAACCGGTCTCCGGCCATGAAGCGGCGTTGCCCGAGTTCGCCGTCGAGGAAGTCCAGCATCGTGGTGATCTTGGGAATATTCGCCTCGCTCCACTCTTTGACCTGGGGTACCTCGAGATGGGCCATGCGTGGATGGCTGTGTCGGAAAGCGAAGGCAATCGGCATGAACAGCGACAGCTCGATCCGGCGCTGCCACATCTCGACCAGGCCTTGATCGACGGCATCGATGCCGAACAGCGGCGGTTCGGGCTGAACGGCCTCGAAGTAGCGGCAGATCGCCACTGATTCACAGATCACCCGGCCATCGTCGAGTTCCAGGATCGGCAGCCGCGCAAACGGATTGAGCGCCAGAATCGCCGGGGCTTTGTGCTCCTCGGCCATGATATCGAGCTGCTGGCGGGGAACCTCGATAGACTTCTCGGCCAGGAAGATGCGCACCCGGCGCGGGTTTGGCGCTCGCTGGTCTTCATAGAGCTTCATCAACGGGGCCCTTTTTGCAGTTTCACCAAGATTGTCGGGGCAACCCCGCAATGGCAAGCGTTGTCGCGCTCGACCGCCGTTTACCGCCTTTGCTGACCATGCCTTAAGAAGTGGGCTTTAGCATGCCGCGCGGTCGATGTCGGCGGGAGGGCACGAAGCGGTGCAATCAGGGCGCCAAACCAGCGGGGAGCCAGAGGCTGCGTCGCCGCCAAGCGACCATGGCGATGGTGCGGCGCAGTGGCAGCCTGATCTCCTGGTCCTCTTCGTTCGCAACCAGCTCCGCGTCGGGCTGGCGTTGCCGCTGATTGCGGTGCTGTTTGCGGTGGCGAGCCTGCCATGGACAAGCCCCGCCGTGACCGGTGCCTGGCTGGCCTGTGTGCTGGCCAGCCAGTGCGTGCAGTTATGGCTGTGCCGCCTGCACCAGCAGTCTGACAAGCTTGCCTACTCGCACGCCGAGTGGATCGGCATCCTGACGACGTCGGAGTTGCTCACTGCCGCTTGCTGGTCGCTGCCGCTGTACATCTTCTGGGACACCGGCAACTATGTGCAGCACATCTCTCTGACCGGCGGCCTTCTGGTCGTCATCGCGGTCAGAATCCTGATCGCCGGCAATTTCATGCCGGTGATGATCACCGGCACCGGGTTCATCACGATCAACATCGTCGTTCGATGCATCATGGAAGGCGAACCGGCTTACGTCACGCTCGCTGCCATGGCGGTGGTGACTGAAATGTTCCTGATACAACTCGCCCGCCGGCTGCAGGATACGGCTCACGAAATGTTGATCTTCAAGGCTGAGCGCGAACGGCTGATCGGCCAACTTAAGGAGGCCATGGACCAGACCGAGGCGGCCCGCGCCAAAGCCGAAGAGGCCAATCGGGCAAAGTCACGCTTTCTCGCCACCATGAGCCATGAATTGCGCACCCCTCTCAATGCCATCATGGGCTTCTCCGAAGTGCTGAGCAGCGAGATGATGGGACCCCATGCGGTGTCCGTCTACAAGGATTACTCGCACGACATTCACCACTCTGGGCACTATCTGTTGAGCCTCATCAACGACATCCTCGATCTGTCGCGCATTGAGTCCGGCCGGCTCGACCTCGAGGACGAGCCTGTGCTTGTCGGCCGCATCGGTCGCGACTGCGCCAAGCTCATCCTGCTGCGTATCGAGCAGCACCGCCAGGAGCTCAAGCAGTGCTTTCCCGTCGATGAGCCGATGATCCTGGGCGGAGAGCGCTCGGTCCGCCAGATCTGGCTCAACCTGCTGTCCAACGCGATCAAGTTCACGCCTGTGGGCGGGAGCATCGAAATGGCGGTCAAAATCAACGATTCAGGAGCGTTGTCCATGTCGGTTCGCGACGACGGACCTGGCATTCCCGCCAGCGAGTTGGACGCCGCCCTGGGTGCCTTTACCCGTGGCGCCCAGGCGACGCGCAAGGCGATCGACGGCGCCGGGCTCGGCCTGCCGATCGTGCACGGGCTGGCCAAACTTTACGGCGCCGAGCTCACCATCGACAGCTCACCGGGCCAAGGGACCGAAGTGACTGTCACGTTTCCACCGCAACGGGTGCTTGGCGGGCGGCGGGCCCCGGCTCTGTCTCACCTCAAAGTCGCAAGCCCCAGCCAGCGCCGGTTGATCGCCGTGACGGCCTAATTCGTCTGCCTGCCCTCGACCCCGCAGCTATGACGAGATACCCTGTCAGGTGATCTGGCCCGCCTTCGGGCGAGAAGCGTCACTGCATGGAGGTGCTGATGAGTGAGACAAAAGACCCCTGTTACCGCGGCAGCTGTTTTTGTGGCGCTGTCGAACTTGAAGTTTCAGGGCAGCCGAAAGTGATGGGATTTTGCCATTGCACGTCATGTCGATCCTGGTCAGCAGGGCCGGTCAACGCCTTTACGTTGTGGGAGCCCCAGGCCGTGGCGGTCACCAAGGGCAAGGATCAGCTTTCGACCTACAACAAGACTGAAAACAGCTATCGCCAGTTCTGCCAGCAGTGCGGCGGCCACGTCATGACCGACCATCCCCCATTCGGGGTGATCGATGTGTACGCCGCCAAGATTCCGGACCTGCCGTTTGAACCGCAGGTTCATATCCACTACGCAGAAAAGGTCCTCGCCATTCGCGACGGTCTGCCCAAGTTCAAGGATCTGCCGGAAGAATTCGGCGGTTCCGGCGCCACGCTGCCGGAATAGGACTTTTTCAGGCCTCCTTGCTGCTGACCCCGGCGGACGCGAACGTTGCCATTCCGGCATGGACCCGGGCGGCAGCGATGACGGTCGCCGCTGCCAGGACCGCGCCCGAGGCTTCTCCGAGACGCATGCCGAGATCGAGGATGGGGCGCTTGCCGATCTTGTCGAGCAGCGCGCCATGGGCGGGCTCCGCCGAAAGATGCGCGGCCATGCAATGATCGAGGGCGCCGCGATCAATGGCGTGCAGGACTGCAGCTGCTGCGGTTGCCACATAGCCGTCGATCAGAACCGGCACCCGGCCGAGGCGGGCGGCGAGGATGGCACCGCACATGGCCGCAATCTCGCGCCCGCCGAGGCGCCGCAGCACCTCGAGGGGATCATCCAGACATCCGGCGTGGTGCTCGACGGCCTGACGCACCACGTCGGCCTTGCGGGCCACACCGGCGTCATCGAGCCCGGTACCTGGACCCACCCAGTCCTCCGCCCCACCACCATGCAACGCGTGGGCAATGGCTGCTGCAACTGTGGTGTTGCCAATGCCCATTTCGCCGATGCACAGGAGGTCGGCGCCGTCGCCAACCGACTCCATGCCATAGGCTATGGCGGCGGCGCATTCGGCCTCATCCATGGCGGCATGGTGGGTGATGTCGCGGGTCGGCCGTTCGAGTGCCAGTTCATACACTTTCAGGCCGATACCGAAAGCCTGACAGAGCTGATTGACCGCCGCACCGCCGGCTTGGAAATTGCCAATCATCTGGGCCGTCACCGCCTGCGGATAGGCCGAGATACCCTGCTCGACGACGCCGTGATTGCCGGCGAACACCGCCGCCAGCGGCCGCACCACTGCCGGCGGATGGCGACCCTGCCAGGAGGCAAGCCACTCGGCGATCTCCTCGAGCCGGCCGAGCGAGCCTGGCGGCTTGGTCAACTGGCGGTCGCGCTCGCGCGTGGCCGCCGCCGCATCAAGGTCGGGCGGCGGCAAGTCGACCAGCAATGCGCGGATCGCCTCGAAGGAGAGTGGCCGGGCGTCCATGTCGATCTCGCTGTCGGTTGATAAGCCCGCCATGAGCCGCCTATAGAAGCTGCAGCGCAACCAGAAAAGCGACCATATGTTGGACGAGGACGCAGAGCGCGCGGTTTTCGGCCCGGACCATGCCCCAGGCGACGCCCGCCAGTGGCTGAGCGACGGCCGCGAGTCGATCATCTTTCTCACCCGCCTACCGCTGCGCCGTGAAATGACCCTGCCCTCGGCCGATCTGGCTGCAGCCATGCGGGCCTTCCCCGTGGCAGGCTTTGTCGTCGGAGCGGTCGTGGGCGCTGTGCTGGTGCTGACAGCCTGGCTCGGGGCGCCCGCGGCCGTTTCGGCGCTTGTGGCGCTGGGCGCCGGCCTTCTCGTCACCGGCGCCCTGCACGAAGACGGCCTTGCCGACGTCGCCGACGGGTTCGGCGGGGGCGCAAGCCCCGAGCGCAAGCTCGAGATCATGCGCGACAGCCGCATCGGCACCTATGGCGTCCTGGCGCTGATCGTCGTGGTAGCGCTCAAGGCGGTGGCAATCGCAACTCTGGCCGCTCAGTCCGTATGGCTCGCCGTTGCGGTCATCATTGCTGCGGCAGCCATGTCACGCGCCGCTCCGGTAGCCATTCTGCATTTGCTGGCGCCTGCCCGCCGTGACGGCCTGTCGGCCGCGGCAGGCCGGCCCGGCCGCAGCACCGTGCTGCAGGCGCTGGCGGTCGCGACGCTCATTAGCCTGGTATTTCTCTGGCCCCACTCGTTCATCTTCGGCCTCGTCCTGGTGCCGCTGGCCGGCCTTGTGGGGCTGGTTGGCATGGTTTGGCTCGCCCGGCGTCAGATCGGCGGCCAGACCGGCGACGTTGCCGGCGCCAGCCAACTGGCAAGCGAAATCGTCATTTTGCTGGCCGCCGTGATGGTGCTGGCGGCGTGAGCCGATAAATCTGTCTCCACTTCATTCATCGTCCGTTTGCCTTCCTGTGCTAGTCAAGCCCGCTTGGATCAAGGAAGTGGCCGCGCCATGACCGGCTGGAACACACTGATATTTTTGCTGGCAACGGGCGGCGCCCTGGCGATCGCCGCAGCGCTCGAGCCGCCCGGCGCCGAAGTCCCGCCGGCCCCCTTCATCAGCGACGAGCCTGCGCCTTTGCCGATGGCCGCCCGGATGGTGGAGATCCGGGCCGGTCACCATGGCCATTACGTGACCACCGCGGCCATCGAGCATACGCCGGTGCTGGTGCTGGTCGATACCGGCGCCAGCAAGGTGGCACTCAGCTACGAGGATGCCGACCGGGTCGGGCTCAACCCGTTTGCCCTGCGCTTCGATCAACCGGTTGCGACGGCCAACGGCGTTGTCCATGCCGCCGTCGTCACGCTCAGGCGCGTCGAGATCGAAAACGTCGTGGTCCATGACGTAGACGGGATGGTGCTGCCGCAGGGAGCCATGAACGGAACGCTGCTCGGCATGAGCTTCCTGAACCGCCTGGCAGGGTTCCGGATCAGCGACGGTACCCTATATCTGGAGCAGTAGGGCCGCCGAGGCATGCCGTAAACCGCAGACATTACGGCGCTTTCAGGCACGCCCGCGGCGCTCGCCCTGGCAATCATGGCTCGTCAGGTGAGTTGCAGCAAGTCAGGGTAACACCGTCGCAGCCATGAACGTGATTGCCAGCCAGGAAATCGACACGCCGTGCGTCAAACTGTGCGTGGTCGACCCCGAAAGCGGTTTTTGCATTGGCTGCGGCCGGACCCGGGGCGAGATTGCCGGCTGGCTCGCCATGTCTCCGGCTGAGCGCCGCGAGGTCATGTCAGGGCTTGGCGAGCGCGTGGCGACGCTGACCCGGCACAAGCGCCGCAAGGGTGGCGCGCGCGGACGCCGCAATGCCACAGGGGCGGTGTAAGGATCAGCGCTCAGTTGCCCAGGACGATCGCCTCCCAGACGGTTTCCGCCTTGGCGATATGGCTGGGGGTATCCACGGTGAATTTGGCGAGAGCCGACGGACTATGGGTCAAATAGAGCTTGTCGTCGACGATCACCCAGGCCTCCGGGTCAATCTGGGCCTGAACGCCCAGGCTCATGCCCATGGCGCAGAAGCCGCCAAAGCGCGGCGCGTATTTCTCAGGATCGGCAGCAAACAGGTCGCGGTGCTCAGGCTTGGCAAACCGCCATTCCGTCCCCTGCCAGTCATATGAGAACTCTTCAAGACCCTTGGTCGGCCGACCTTCGGTGAAATAGGCGACAGTATCATAGCCCTTGATGGCCACCTTGTCCGGGCCGGCATTGACCGGCAGCGTCTCGCCCGCGACGGCCTGGGCAACACTCAGGAATGCGAGCAGGCACACCGCCGCGGCGCAGCGCGCCAGATTTCCGAAAGCCCTGAACATGTCAAAACCCTCCGTGGTCCATGAGACCGGCGGCGGTCCGTGAGCGGCAGTCGCGCCGCCTGATCGGTCGATTTACAGGCTTGGCCGGCATCGTCATAGAAGCCGACATTCCGGCCAACGACCATTGTAGTCCCGAGATCGCTGTTGGAGAAATAACATATTGGTGAGAAGAGTAAAGGCCATGGAAGGCCCGCACCGCAAGCTCGCTGCCATCCTGATCGCCGATGCGGTCGGCTATTCGCGCCTGATGGGTGCCGACGAGGAAGGCGTGCTCAAGGCCCTCAAGGCCAGCCGGGCGATCATCGAGCCCCTGATCGCGGAGCGCGACGGCCGTGTCTTCGGCGGCGCCGGCGACAGCATCGTGGCCGAATTCCCGAGCGCCGTCGGCGCCTTGGCCTCGGCCATGGCGATCCAGGAGGCGCTCGCCTCCCCGGGCGCTCCGGCCATGCAGTTCCGCATCGGCATCAATGTCGGCGACGTGATGATCGACGGCGATAATCTCTATGGCGACGGCGTCAACGTGACGGAGCGCCTCCAAGGGCTGGCCGAGCCCGGCGGCATCTGCATTTCGGCGAGCGTGCACGAGCAGGTTCGCGACAGGTTTCCGGCCGCCTTCGTCGACCTCGGCGAGCAGCAGGTCAAGAACATCGCGCGTGCGGTGCGAGCCTACAATGTGGGCCCGGCCGGCGCGCCGGCCGACCCGAAAACGCCGCCCCGCCGCCCGTGGCTCTTTGCTGCGGCCGCAGCCCTGCTCGCCATCGTGGCGCTGGCGGCCTACTACGGGCTCCCCCGCACCACGGCGCCGATGGTCGCCGAGCCGCCGCAGTCGCAACAGTCCGCCGACATCTACGGGCCGCCGATCATCGCCGTCCTTCCCTTCGCCAATCTGAGCGGCGACCCGGACCAGAATTACTTCAGCGACGGCCTGACGGAGGACATCATTTCGGCCCTCGGGCGGTTCTCGAGCATCGCCGTCATCTCCAAGAATGCCGTGTTCCGGAATCAGGGACAGCCGGTGGACATGAAGGAGATCAAGGAGACCTTCAAGGCGCGCTACATCCTCGAAGGCAGCGTACGCAGGAGCGGCGATCAGGTCCGGGTCGGCGCCCAACTGACCGACGCGATGCGCAACCTGCACATCTGGTCGGAGCAGTACGACCGGCGGCTCTCCGACATTTTCGAGGTCCAGGACGAGATCACCCGCAGTATCGTCGGCACCTTGGCGATCAAGATCAGCCGGATCGAGGAGGAGCGCGCCTTCAGCAATCCGACCGACAATCTCGATGCCTATGACTATCTGCTGCGCGGCCGGGCCTATCTCGCTCGGCGGGAACGGTCGGACAACATCGAGGCCAGAGCCCTCTTCGAGCAGGCCCTGAGGCTCGACGAGCGTTATGCCGAGGCGCATACGGCACTCGGCTGGACTTATTACAGGCAGGTGACTTCAGGTTGGGTCGAGTTCGTTTCCGACTCGCTCCACAAGGCCGAGGAGGCGGCGCTCACGGCCATGAGGCTCAATCCGCAGCTTTCCGAGCCGCACCAGCTCCTCGGCCTCGTCTATCTCGCCCGCAACGAGTATGACCGGGCTCAAGCCCAGCTCCAGCGCGCCATCGAGCTCAATCCCAGCGATGCCCACAGCTATGCGGTGGCCGGGGTCACCCTGTTATGGAGCGGCGAGGCGGAAGAAGCGATCCGGATGATCGAAACGGCGAGGCGGTTCGATCCGCTGCTGCAGTGGCGGTATCTCTATCAGCTCGGCTATGCCTACTTCCTCATCGGGCAGTATGAAGGGGCGGTCAGAATACTCGAGCCCATTGCATCGCCCGGTTCGGATTACATGGGCTTTGCCGGGCTGGCGGCGACCTATGCCATGCTCGGGCGCGACGAGGAAGCCCGCCAGGCGGCCGCCGAGGTCAAGCGCCGCTGGCCATTCTTCGCGGTCGACAGCTTTGTAGACCAGTGGGCCGACCCCGAGGCGCGCGCCAAGATGGCCGAAGGCCTGCGCATGGCGGGGCTGGAATAGGCCAGCCGGGTCTACCCCCCGGTCACACTCATGTGGCGAGTCAGGGCTGGTTTGTTGTGGCGCCGGTCGATGACAAAGTCGTGGCCCTTGGGCTTGCGCGAGATCGCCTCGTCGATGGCCGCCTGCAGCGGCTCGTCGCTTTCCGAAGCCCGCAAGACGCTGCGCAGGTCGGCAGCATCGTCCTGGCCGAGGCACATATAAAGCGTTCCGGTGCAAGTGAGCCGAACGCGGTTGCAGCTTTCGCAGAAATTGTGGGTCAGCGGCGTGATCAGTCCAAGCCGCCCGCCGGTCTCCTTGACCCTGACATAGCGCGCCGGGCCGCCGGTCTTGTAAGGAATGTCCTCCAGCGCATAGCGCTCCGCCAGGCGGGCACGCACCAGCGACAGCGGCAGGTACTGATCGGTGCGGTCGCCGTCGATGTCGCCGAGCGGCATGGTTTCGATCAAGGTCAGATCGGCCCCCTGCCCGTGGCACCATTCGAGCATGTCGGTGATCTCGGATTCGTTGACACCCTTGAGCGCCACCATGTTGATCTTGACGGCAAGCCCTGCCGCCTGGGCCGCAGCGATGCCGTCGAGCACCTTGTCGAGGTCGCCCCAGCGGGTGATGGCGCGGAACTTGTCGGCGTCGCGAGTGTCGAGCGACACGTTCACCCGGCGCACGCCGTGCCGGGCGAGATCCTCGGCGAAGCGGGCAAGCTGGCTGCCGTTGGTGGTGAGCGTCAATTCCTCGAGCGCCCCCGAAGTCAGATGCCGCGACAGACTCTCCACCAGGCTCATGATATTTCGCCTGACCAGCGGCTCGCCGCCGGTAAGCCTGAGCTTCCGCACGCCTCTGGCAACGAAGGCCGAGCAAAGCCGGTCGAGTTCCTCCAGCGTCAAGATCTCTTTCTTAGGCAGAAACGTCATGTCCTCCGACATGCAGTAGACGCATCGGAAGTCGCACCGGTCGGTGACCGAAACGCGCAAATAGGTGACTTCGCGACCGAACGGGTCGATGAGCTGTGGCGCCGGGAGACCCGCCGTCTGGTCGATCAGAATGCTGTTCATGAGACTCATTCTGGGCCTTGCGCGGTGCGCGTCAAGGGTCATGTGGCTCCGTGCCGCTGGTCGAGGGCGAAAAAACTCGCGTTCTGTAGCGCAACGGCGCCTTGCTCCGCCCGGCCTGCAGGGGGCATGATCGCAGGCATGGGCCAGCAAAAACCACCCTCGGAAAATGTCGAAATCCGCCTCATCAGCGCCGGCGAAGTGCACCGCCTGTGCGCCTGGAACACGCTGATCGAGGCGCTGGCGCAAGCCCATCGCGGTCCGCGGCCGCTCGTCGGGATCACCGGCCTGGAGAACCGGCAGGAGCGGAACCATCAGCACTATCTCGACATGCCGGCGTGGCAGCCCGGCATCGCCATGGGCTCCAAGCTGGTGACCGTCATGCCCGAAAACCCGGACCGCTTGCCTGGCCTGCCGGCCGTTCAGGCGCTCTACGCCCTGTTTGACGGCGGCAACGGCTCGCCGCTCGCCGTCATCGACGGCACCGCGCTGACCTATCGCAAGACGGCAGCCGACTCCGCCTTGGGCTCGCGCCTGCTGTCGCGCCGGAACTCGGAAGTTCTGCTGATGGTCGGCGCCGGCGGCCTTGCGCCCTATCTGGTCGAGGCCCACCTCGCGGCGCGCCCCTCCATCAGGCGCGTGCTGGTGTGGAACCGGCGCATGGACAAGGCCGACAAGCTCGCCCGCCGCCTCGCGAAGGACGGCCTTGCGGCGCTGGCTTCGGATCTCGAGCCGGCGGCCCGCCAGGCTGACATCATCTGTTGCGCCACGTCCTCCACGGCGCCCCTGATCGACGGCCGCTGGCTGAAGGCCGGCGTCCACCTGGACCTCGTCGGCAGCTTCACATCCGAGATGCGCGAGTGCGATGACGAGTGCGTGCGGCGGGCGCGGCTGTTCGTCGATTCACGATGGTTCGCCATCGACCAGGCGGGAGACCTCGGCGATCCGATTCGCCGCGGCGTCATTGCCCGCGACAGCATCGAGGCCGATCTGTTCGAGCTTTGCGCCCGCGCCAGTCCAGTCGAGCGCCGGGGCGATGACATCACGCTGTTCAAGAACGGCGGCGGGGCGCACCTCGATCTGTTCACAGCGCTCCACATCTGGTCCCAACTGGCCGCTACGCAAGGCGCTCGACCCCCACACGCAGCGGCGTAGCCCGGATGAAGCCGCAGCGATCCCACCATGGGGATTGAAGTAAGCGGATTGCCAGCCTAGGCTGTCCGCTCGGGGGACTTGTCGGCAGGCGCGGGGGCCCGGCCGGTGTGGTTCGGAAAGGGACATGGGATGGATTTGGATTTTGTGAGGCGGTTCGCCGCACAGCCCCGCCTGTCGCGGCGTCAGTTCATACAACTGGCGCTCACCGCTGGCGTCGGACTCGCCGCGGCGGAAAGGCTGTTTGTCGCGGCGCGCGCGGCCGAGCCGAAGAAGGGCGGCCGATTCCGCCTCGGTGTGGCGGGCGCCAACGTCAACGACATGCACGACCCGGCAACCTGGGGCACCAGCGCCATCGTCAACATTGGCCTGTGGGGTGCGGTCTATAACAACCTCATGGAGGTGGCCCCCGACGGCACGCTGGTCGCCGAACTGGCCGAATCGGTCGAGCCGACGCCCGATGCCCGCACCTGGGCGTTCAAGCTCCGCGACGGTATCACCTTCCACAACGGCAAGACGCTTGATGCCGAAGACGTGGTCGCGTCGTTCAATCACCATCGCGGCCCCGACAGCCAGTCGGCAGCCAAGGCGCTCGTCGAGCCGATCGTGGCCTTGCGCGCCGAGGGCAAAGACACGGTGATCTTCGAACTGGCCGAGGGCAACGCCGACTTTCCCTATCTGTGCACCGATTACCACATGGTCATCGGCCCAGCGGTCGACGGCAAGATCGATTGGGACGCCGCGATCGGCACCGGCGGCTATGTTTTCGTGTCGCATGAGCGGGGCGTGCGCATGGAACTGAGACGCAACCCGAACTACTGGAAGTCCGGTCGGGCGCATTTCGACTCGGTCGAAATCCTCGGGCTCAACGATGTCGCGGCGCGCACCAACGCCCTCGTCACTGGCGCTGTTGATGCCATCAGCCGGGCCGATCTCAAGACGCTGGCGTTGCTGGAGCGCAACCCCGAGGTCGTCATCGAGGAGGTGACTGGCACCCAGCATTACACCATGCCGATGTTCACCGACGTGGCCCCCTTCAGCGACAACAACGTTCGCCTGGCGCTCAAATACGGCGTCGACCGCACCGCCATGGTCAACACCATCCTGCTGGGCCATGGGGTGCCCGGAAATGACCATCCGATCACCCCCGCCAACCGCTACTACGCCCATGATCTGCCGATCCGCGAATATGATCCCGACCGGGCCAGACACCATCTGCGCCAAGCCGGCTTCGAGACCCTGCAGGTCGATTTGTCGGCGGCCGATGCCGCATTCCCGGGCGCCGTCGATACCGCGGTGCTGTTCAAGGAGCAGGTCGCTCAGGGCGGCATCGATATTAATGTGGTGCGCGAGGCGGACGATGGCTACTGGAGCAATGTGTGGACCAAGAAGCCATTCGTCATGGCGTTCTGGGGCGGGCGGCCGACGGAGGACTGGATGTTCTCTCAGGTCTACGCCCAGGATGCGCCATGGAACGACACGCGCTGGGAACATGAGCAGTTTAACACGCTGCTGATGCAGGCGCGCTCGGAGCTGGATGAAGCCAAGCGCCAGGCGATGTATCGAGAGATGCAGTCGATCGTGCGCGACGACGGCGGCGCGATCATCCCGATGTATGCCAATTACGTCTTCGCCCGCTCCCACCGGGTGGAGCGCGGCGAGCATATTTCGAAGAGCTGGGAGCTCGACGGCTGGAAGTGCATCGAACGCTGGTGGTTCGCCTGACGCGCCGCTGACCGCGGGGCCCGCGCCATGCACCTCGAACAGGCATATGCCATGCTCGAAGAGCCGGGCATCCGCCGGTTCATGGCCGAGACCGAGCGTCTGTACCCCGCCGATGCGGTGGCGTTCACCATGGCTGAGCAGCGCGCCTTCTACGACAGGCTGTGCGCCCATTTCCGCAAACCTCGACCGCCGAGTGTGACGGTCAAGGAGGCAACCGTACCGGGTCCCGGCGGCCCGATCCCCATCCGCATCTACCGGACGTCGTTTGAACCGGACCTGCCGGTGGTCCTCTATCTGCACGGCGGCGGCTATGTGCTGGGCGGCCTCGACAGCCATGACGACGTGTGCGCCGAACTGGCCGAGCAGGCGGGCGTCGGCGTTGTCGCGGTGGCCTACCGGTTGGCCCCCGAGCACCGCTTCCCGGCGGCCTTCGAGGACTGCTGGGCGGTGCTGGCGGCCCTGGCCGACGGCGGGCTCGGCACTGTCGCCGGCCACGACGATGCGGCCGGCGACAGTGCCGGTGGCAACTTGGCTGCCGCAGTGGCCCTGCGCGCCCGTGACCTCGGCGGCCCGCCTCTCAATGGCCAGCTTCTCGTTTATCCGGGGCTGGGCGGCGACATGGGCCGCGGCTCCTATGTCGAGCAGGCCAATGCGCCGGGGCTCACCACCGCCGATATCCACTACTACAAAAGCGTGTATGTCGGCCCGGCCGATCACCCCGGTCACCACGACAAGTTGGCTTATCCCTTGATTGAAACGCGTTATGCCGGTCTACCGCCAGCCTTTCTGGTCGCCGCACATTGGGATCCGCTGCGCGACGACTGCTTCGACTATGCAGCCAGGCTCAGCGCCGCCGGCGTGCCGGCCGCTGTCCGCTGCGAACCGCTGCTCGTGCACGGTTTCCTGCGGGCCCGCCATATGAGCCCGGCGGCAGGGCTGAGCTTTCAGGCCATCGTCGCCGCGGCCAGGTGTCTTGCCTGGTCCGGCAGCCTTCCCAGCGATGCTGTCAACAGTGCCCCCTTCAATCACGGTCTTGATCCGGGGCCGCCCGCCGAAGGTCAGGGACCTATCGCTCGATCAACTTGCGGGCCATGCACAGGCGCGGCTCGACCTCATAGCCCAGCGCCTCATAGAAGCCGCGCGTCTTCTCGTTGTCGGCCCTGAGCAGGAGATTGAGTTTCCAGATGCCACGCTCCTCAAGCCACCCCTCGGCCGCTGCCATCACCTGCCGGCCGAGCCCCCTGCCCTGCAGTGCCGGATCGACCGAGACGTAGTAGACGGTGCCGCGGTGACCGTCATGGCCCACCATCACGCAAGCCACGATGCGGTCGTCAAGGCGGGCGATGAGCACTTCGGAATTGGCGCCGCGGCGGGCAAGGGCGATGTCCTTGAGGGCATCGTTCCACGGTCGGGTCAGGCCACAACGCGCCCACAGCGCAACGACCTCATCGACGTCGCCATCGTCGATCGGGCGGAAATCGAGGCTGGCCGTCATGATCCCTCCTCCGGTAACAGCTTGCCGGGGTTCAGGATGCCGTTCGGGTCGAGCAGGCGCTTGACATCGCGCATCAGGTCAAGCTCGACCGGCGACTTGATGGCCGGCATCAGATGGCGTTTCAGCCGGCCGATGCCGTGCTCGGCACTGATCGAGCCGCCAAGGCCCAGGACGACCTCGTGGACGGCGGCGGCCACCTCCTCCCAGCGCGCCACAAACGCTGCCGTGTCGGCCCCCGGCGGCTGGCTGACATTGAAATGGATATTGCCGTCGCCGATGTGGCCGAAGGGCACGGGACGCGCGCCGGGGATGAGGCGGCCAACCGCCGCGCTCGCCCGGTCGATGAGAGCCGGAATGCGCGACACCGGCACCGACACATCATGCTTGATGGAGCCTCCCTCGTGCCTTTGCACCTCCGACAGCGCCTCGCGGATCCGCCACAGCTCGGCGCTCTGCGCCACCGAGCTGGCAAGCACCGCATCGCCGATGATGCCGCGCTCCAGCGCCTCGCCCAGCACCGCCTCGAGCCCTTCGCCAAGAACCGCCTGGTCTGCCGCGCTCGACAACTCCACCAGCACATACCACTCGAACGGCGCCGCCAGCGGGTCGCGGGCTGCGGCATGGCGCATGGTGAACTCAAGCCCGATGCGCGGCACAAGCTCGATGGCGGTGACCTGACCGGCCCCGCGCTCGCGGGCCAGTGCCAGAAGGTCGAGGCCGGCTTGCGGGCTCGCCATGCCGACCCAGGCGGTGGCGCGCGACCGCGGCAAGGGGAATAGCTTCAGAACCGCCGCGGTGATGACGCCAAGCGTGCCTTCCGAACCGATGAACAGGTCTTTCAGGTCATAACCGGTGTTGTCCTTGCGCAGCCGCCGCAAGCCATCCCACACGCGCCCGTCGGCGAGCACCACTTCGAGGCCGAGGCACAGATCGCGCGCCGAGCCATAGGCGATCACGCCGATGCCGCCGGCGTTGGTCGCAAGGTTGCCGCCGATGCGGCAGGTGCCTTCCGCCGCCAGGCTCAACGGGAACAGCCGGCCGGCCGCGGCGGCAGCCTCTTGCAGGCCCTTGAGCGTCACGCCGGCCTCCACCGTGACCGTATTGTCGATGGCGTCGAGCGCGCGGACCTTATTCATCCGGTCGAGCGACAGCACGACTTCGTCGCCGACGGGCGACGGCGTCTGGCCGCCGACCAGCCCGGTGTTGCCGGATTGGGGGACAATGCCGAGGCGGGCCCCGTTGGCGATGGCGAGGAGGTGGGAAACCTCCTGTGTCGTGCCGGGACGCAGGACCAGGGCGGCCATGCCATGAAACCTGTCGCGCGGCTCGACGAGATAGGGCGCCATGGCCGCCGCATCGCGAATGGCATGCGCCGGCCCGACCACCTCCACGAGACGATCAAGCAACTGCGGCGCGAGGCCGGCAGGTTTGAGGGCCACAGACATCCCGCCAGCATAGAAACCGCGTTCAGCGGCGTCGAGAGCGGCCGACCACGCTTGCGCGATCAATCAAGAATTGGATAAGGTTGGGCCGGCAGTCGGTCCGGAGATCGGGCGAGCCTTCGCCATCAACGAGGTGCTCGCCTGGCTCGAGCGCCAGGTCGAGTACTACGCCGCATCCCGAAATTGATCCTCCGGAGACCGACATGGACACCGTAATCCCGCCGCCGCAGCCTGCCTATCTTCCGGTTCGTGGCACCAGCGCCGTTTTCCCCGTGCACCGGATCTATTGCGTGGGGCGCAATTATGCCGCCCATGCCATCGAGATGGGCCACGACCCGACTCGCGAAGAGCCGTTCTTCTTCCAGAAGAACCCCGACAATCTGGTGATCGGCGGCGGCGACTTTCCCTATCCCGACAAGACCAGCGACGTTCACCACGAGATCGAGCTTGTGATAGCGCTGGCGGGCGGCGGCAAGAATATCCCGGCGGACTCCGCCCTCGATTGTGTCTACGGTTATGCCGTCGGCCTCGACATGACCCGGCGCGACCTCCAGGCCAAGTGCAAGAAGGCCGGCCGGCCGTGGGAGATCGGCAAGGCGTTCGAGCATTCCGCACCGTGTGGCGAGGTCGTGCCGGCGGCCGACATCGGCCATCCCGACGAGGGCGCCATCTGGCTTAAGGTCAATGGCCAGATGTGCCAGGAGGGCAATCTGAACCAGCTGATCTGGAAGGTTCCGGAGATGATCGCCTATCTTTCGGGCCTGTTCGAGCTCAAGGCTGGCGATCTCATCATGTCGGGCACGCCCGCCGGCGTCGGCCCGGTGCAGCGCGGCGATGTCCTTGAAGGTCATATCGACCACATCGGGGACCTGCGTGTGAAGGTGGTGTGAGGGGCGACCGACGGGACGCCCACGGCCCGCCATCCTCCGGCGGGCAGGGGCGATTACTCCGCCGCGTCGGCGCCGGGCAGCCGGTAGTCGCGGAAGGTCTCGCGCAACGTTAGCTTTGATATCTTACCGGTGGCGGTGTGCGGGATCTCGTCGACGAACCTGACGTCGTCGGGCATCCACCACTTGGCGATCTTTCCGGCAAGATAGCCGAGGACTTCTTCACCGGTCACCTCTGCGCTGGGTTTGCGCACGATGATCAATAGCGGCCGCTCGCCCCATTTGGGATGCTCAACCCCGATCACCGCGGCTTCCGCCACGCCCGGACAGCCCATGGCGATGTTTTCGATCTCGATGGAAGAAATCCATTCGCCGCCCGACTTGATCACGTCCTTGGATCGGTCGGTGATGTGCATGTAGCCGTGCTCGTCAAGCGTCGCCACGTCGCCGGTGTCAAACCAGCCCTCGGCATCGAAGCTCGAAGCCCCCTCGCCCTTGTAATAGGCCCGCGCAACGCAAGGCCCCCGCACCTTGAGCCGGCCGAACGTCTTGCCGTCCTTGGGCAGCTCCCGACCTTCGTCGTCGGTGATCTTCATCTCGACCGTGTAGGCCGGCCGCCCCTGCTTCAGTTTGAGCGCCCACCATTCGGCTGGGCTGAGATGTTCGAGCCCGCCTTTTCGTGTGCCGAGCGAACCGAGCGGGCTCATCTCGGTCATGCCCCAGGCATGGACTACATTGACCCCGTGGGTCTCTTCAAACGCCTTCATCATCGCTTCGGGGCACGCCGAGCCGCCGATCACGACGTGGTTCAGCGAGGCCAGCCGCCGTGCCGGGTCGTGCTCGAGATATTGCAGCAGCGTCAGCCACACCGTCGGCACACCGGCCGAAACCGTCACCTTTTCGGTGTCAATGAGTTCATAGATCGAGGCGCCGTCGAGCTTGGCGCCAGGCATGACCAGCTTGGCCCCCGCCATCGGGCCGGAAAAGGCGAACGACCAGGCATTGGCATGGAACATCGGCACCACCGGCATGATGGTCTCGCGGCTCGACAGGCTCTTGGCATCGCCGGCGCAGGCGGCCAGCGCATGCAGCACGTTGGAGCGGTGGCTGTAGACCACGCCCTTTGGGTTTCCGGTGGTGCCGGAGGTGTAGCAGATGCCGCAGGCCGTGTTCTCATCGAGTCGCGGCCAGGAGAAGCCGGGATCGCCCGAGCCGATCAGCGTCTCGTAGCACACCGGGTTGCTGAGCTGGGTATGCGCCGGCATGTGAGCCTCGTCGGTCATCACCACGTAGCCTTTGACCTTCGGCAGCCTGTCCTGGATGGCTTCGAGAACGGGCACGAACGACAGGTCGAGGAAGATCCAGCGATCCTCGGCATGGTTGATGATGTAGACGAGCTGATCGGCGAACAGCCGCGGATTGAGCGTATGTACGACGCCGCCAAGACTCATCAGGCCATACCAGCATTCGAGATGGCGAAAGCCGTTCCAGGCCATGGTGGCGATCACCTGACCGGGCCGCGCGCCAAGCTCGCGGGTTGCCGCAGAGGCGAGCATGCGCGCGCGGGCGTCGAGGTCGCCATAGGTGTAACGATGGATCGGCCCTTCGACGGTGCGCGATACGATCTCGCGACTGCTATGCCAGGTGGCGGCATGGTCGAGGATGGTATGGACCAGCAGCGGCCAATCCTGCATCAGGCCTTTCATTGTGGACCTCCCATTCGATCAAGCCTTGCGACAGTCTAGCTCCTGGCGCTGGAGCCGCAATCGGGAAGGCGCCACCGATTCATGCCAGTCCTGCCAATGGGTCCCCAGGTCTGCCTTCGGTTCGCCGGAGGATGACAGGTGAGGCATGCTCGGGCGAATCTACTGAACGGAGCGCCCATCGGCTATAGTCCGGCGCTCAGGGAGGATAATCATGTCCGTTAGCCGATCTCACCGCGATGCCGTGCCCCCTGCACCGGCACTGCCGCTCGATGTGCTGAAGGATCTCGAGCGCAAGGTGCTGTGGCTGGCGACCCAGACCATCCACCATGCCAATCACCAGCGCGCCACGAGCGACGGCCTCAAGGTCGGTGGCCATCAGGCCTCCTCGGCCTCCCTGGTGACGATCATGACGGCGCTTTATTTCGCGGTGCTGCGGCCCGAGGACCGCGTGGCCGTCAAACCCCACGCTTCGCCGGTATTCCACGCTATCCAGTATCTGCTCGGCAACCAGGACGTCGACCAGCTCAAAGCTTTCCGCGCCTTCGGCGGCGCCCAGTCCTACCCGTCACGCACCAAGGACATCGACGATGTCGATTTCTCAACCGGTTCGGTCGGCCT
>CAYWVA010000022.1:0-2266 GCA_964461545.1 uncultured Rhizobiaceae bacterium
CGGCGCGGGAATGGCGATCCCAAGCTCCTGCAGCCGCTTGTCAATCTCACCCATGATGACCCCCTCTCACTTGACGCTTGCTGGCTGTGGAGCCTCGCCAGGTCGTCCCTGTCAAGGCGGAGATGACTGATTGGCGCTTTTAAGTGTAAGCTACCACGCCGACCACGCCAGGTGTAGCGGTGAACGAAGCATGGCAGTCCGGCTGTGCGCTCGTGCGCCCGGCCTTAGCGGCGGACCGGTTCGGCCGGCACGAGACGGGTGGCGCGAGCCCAGTCGGTTGAACCGATTGCCCCACTTCTGCGTTGATGCGTCAGGGATCAGAGACCTCGCGGGAGATCAGGCGGTGAATGAGATCGAACAGGCTGCGCAAATATCGGTGGGGCGGGCCTGCGGGTTGGCCGGGTTCGGCATCGCCCTGACGGTGCTGGCCCTGAGCTTTAATCCGGCACTTGCCGCCACGACCGGCGCCGTTCTCACCATGGGGCTTACGCTCACGCTTCTGTTCTATGCCTATAGGGCACCTCATACGCCTTATCAGTCAACCGAAGCGTGGCTGCTCATCGATCGCCGATCCCGCCCGCCGGCCCACCACGCCCGCCGGATCGTCAACGAGGCGCGGCGCTTCGCCCTGCTGTGGTTCGCCAGGTGGACCGCAGCGACAGCCGCCCTGTTCGCGTCGAGCGCTATTCTCTTCGACCTCGCTCACACCTCCTAGCGGGCATCGGACGTATCAATGCAGTCACCTTGGCCCGCTGCGCCCGTTGTCGAGACGAGCCCTACCGACGACGGCGTGCCCCCGGAGCAGAAAACAATCCCTCGGGCAATTCTTGCTCCAGTCGTGGGTATCTTTGTTATCCTGCTTTTTGCTGCTCTTTATGTTGCCCGCGACATCGCCCTGCCCGTTGTGCTCGCCCTGCTGCTGGCGATCACCTTCAGCCCGATCGTGCGCTGGCTGCAACGGCGAAGAGTGCCACCGCCGCTGACTGCCGGGGTGCTGGTATTGAGCCTAGTGATGGCAAGTTTCAGCGGCCTGTTTTTTCTAAGCGGGCCGGTGATGCAATGGATCGAGGCCGCCCCCGCCATCGGCGAGCAGGTGCAGCGCAAGCTCATTCCTCTGAGGCGGCCAATGGCGGCATTCGTAGAAGCCACCGAGGCCGCTGGAGAGATCGCCGAGCCGGCCACAGTTGGTATTCAGCAGGTCGAAGTCAAGGAGCGCGGCGGCATGCTGTCGTGGGCGGCTGGGGGCGCCGCCCGCGTTCTGGGCATGGCCGGACTGACATTTGCGCTGCTCCTGTTTCTGCTCGCCTCGGGCCAAATGGTGCACGAAAAGATTGTCAACGGTCTCCCGACCTTCAAGGACAAGCGGCGGGCCTTGCGCCTCATCTACGATGTCGAGCACGAGGTCTCGCGCTATCTTCTCACCATCGCCTGCATCAACACGGTGCTCGGAGTGGTCGTCGCCACGGGCATGTGGCTGGCCGGAATGCCCAACCCGGCGATGTGGGGCGTTGTGGCGGCTCTGCTCAACTTCATTCCCTTCCTCGGCGCAGCGGTGGGCATGACCGCGGTGGCGGTGGTGGCGATCGTCTCCTTCGATACTCTGTCGCAGGCCGCTTTGCCGCCGCTGATCTACCTTGCCGCCACGACGATCGAGGGCGGCATCATCACGCCGCTGATCGTCGGACGTCGCCTAGCCATCAATACCGTAGCTATACTGATCGCCCTGGCGTTGTGGGCCTGGTTGTGGGGTATAATCGGGGCACTCATCGCGGTGCCGCTGCTGGTCGCCATCAAGGCCTTCTGCGACCATTTCGAGGGCTTGGGCGCCTGGGGTGAGTTCTTGTCGGCCAAGGGCCGATCCCAGCTGGCCGACGACGAACCGTCGCGACCGGCATAGAAGCCATTCAATAATCATCCTGAGTGGAACCAACACTCCCGTACTGCGTTACCGCCATCGAACGCGCTGATTTGGAGGTTCGCAATGCTTGGTTGGATCATAACCTTTCTGGTTATCGCCCTGATCGCCGGTCTACTCGGTTTCGGAGGCATAGCAGGTGCAGCGACTGGTATTGCTCAGATCCTGTTCTACATCTTCCTGATCGCGCTTCTTGTCTCCTTGGTGATGCACTTCATGCGACGAGCCTGAGGTTCCCCTGCGCCGGCCGGCCTTCCCTCCCTTGGTTCCTCCCCGCCGGACGGCGCATAACTCCTGTCCCGATGGGCAGAGGCGGCAGCCCTTGATGGACCTGCCGCCATTTTCTTACGT
>CAYWVA010000022.1:2366-19746 GCA_964461545.1 uncultured Rhizobiaceae bacterium
GTCCCGATGGGCAGAGGCGGCAGCCCTTGATGGACCTGCCGCCATTTTCTTACGTCGGTGCGGCAATGGCGCGAGGCGAGACATGATCTCATTCAGCAACCAGATGGCGGGAATGCCGGTGTGGGCCAGCGACGGCGAGATCGGTCAGGTCGCCGATACCCTGATCGATGTACTGGGCTGGCGGATTGTCTATCTCCAAGTGAGCACCGGCTGGCTGTTTGGGCGCGATATCATTGTGCCCATCAACAAGGTCGCCCAGGTCGACATCCCGGGCGGCCCGGTCCAACTGGCGCTGAGCCGACAGGAGATCGAGGCGAGCCCGGCCGCCGCCGACCTCGGCAGCCTGGATGAGGGCTACGAAAAGGAGCTTCTTGGCTATTACGGCATGACCGAGGAGGCCAGCGCCAGGACCGCCCGCCTGCCCTCGATGGCCGAGCCGGTGGACCGTCCGGCAGCGGAAGCCACCGCCGGCTGGCACAGACCGCCTTTGGCGGCAAGCGCCATGGACGGGTATCGGATCGATGCCGATGGCGCCATCGTCGGTCGGGTCTGCGATCTGGTAATCGATCTCCAAAGCTGGTGCGTCACCTCGCTGACCGCCGATCTCGGCGTCTTCCTCGTTCCCGAGGTCGCCGACATCGCCATTGCATCGGTGGTCGACGTGGACCGCGGCGAAAAAGTCGTCCATACTTCGATCTCCAAGGACACGCTCAATCGCCTGCCGCGGCTTGGCGGCGACGAAGGCCCGGCGCCCTACGCTCCGCCCTCGACTCTGAGCTAAGCGCGCCTTCGCCACGTCTCCCGCTAAGCAGGAGCGGCTCTTGCCATTGCCCCACGCAACCCGCAATGTTCCGCCCTCGATTTCACGGAGCGGGGAGCCATGATCACGATCTGGGGCAGGCGAAATTCGGTGAATGTCCAGAAGGTGCTGTGGGCGCTGGACGAGACCGGCGTCGCGTTCGAACGCACGACGGTCGGAGGTTCGTTCGGAGGCGTCGACACGCCCGAATACAAGAAGCTCAACCCGATGGGGCTGGTGCCGGTCATCGAGGACGGCGCCATCAAGATCTTCGAGTCGCATGCCATTGTGCGCTACCTCGCCCGGCGCTACGGCAAGGGTACGCTGCAGCCGCGCGGCTACCGGGCGCTGGCGCTGGCCGAGCAATGGGTCGAGTGGACGGCGACCACGCTTGCCCCGGCGATCATGCCGATCTTCTGGAACAAGATCCGAACCCCGCCCGAACACGCTGACCAGGAAGCGGTAAAGAGGGCTGAAGGCGTCTCCGCCACGGTCTTCGGCTTGGCCGATCGACGGCTCGGCCGCAAATCCTTCGTGGCCGGAAGATCGTTTAGCTACGGCGATATTCCGCTCGGCACCATCTATTGGCGCTACAAGAATCTGGAGATTGAGCGCCCACCGCTGCCCAATCTCGACCGTTGGTTCGATGCGCTGCAGGAGCGCCCGGCCTATCGCCGATGGGTCATGGTGCCGATCGGGCGCAATGTTGCGGAATGGAATACGATCGAACAGGAGCTCAAATAGACGGGTGCCTAAACGTTCAGGCGGACGCCATGCCGTGCGGCCAGATCCTGGATGAATTGCCAGGCGACGCGCCCCGATCGGCTGCCGCGGGTCGCTGCCCATTCGATGGCGGCGGCCCGCAAGCTTTCGCGGCTCGTCTCGAGCTTGAAATGCTCCGAATAGCCTTCGACCATGGAGAGGAACTCGTCCTGAGAGCAGTTGTGAAACCCAAGCCACAGACCGAACCGGTCCGACAGAGAGACCTTTTCCTGAACAGCCTCGGAGGGGATGATCGCTGTGGAGCGTTCATTCTCCATCATATCGCGCGGCAGCAGATGGCGCCGGTTCGAGGTGGCATAGAGCACCATATTGTCCGGCCTGCCCTCGATGCCGCCTTCGAGCGCCGCCTTGAGCGATTTGTAGGAGGTGTCCTGGGCGTCAAACGACAGATCATCACAGAACACGATGACGCGGTCGTCAGGCCAGTGGCGCAGGATACCCATGAGCAGCGGCAAGGTCTCGATGTCCTCGCGATGGATCTCGACCAGCTTAAGCCGGCCGCCGGCACTGGCGTTGATCAGGGCATGGACCGCCTTGACCAGCGAACTCTTGCCCATGCCGCGGGCCCCCCACAGCAGCGCATTGTTGGCCGATAGGCCGCGTGCGAAACGCTCGGTATTCTCCACCAGAATGTCGCGCACCCGGTCGATGCCCTTGAGCAGCCCGATGTCGACGCGGTTCACCCGTTCGACCGGCACAAGCTCGCCCTGCGGCTGCCAGACGAAGGCCTCGGCTGCAGCCAGTTGCACCGCCTGGAGCCTGGCCGGCGCAAGGCGCTCCAGCGCGTCGGCGATGCGCTCAAGCCGGGCAAGCAGGTCTGGGGTGTCAACTAGGGTCATTGGCAGTCCGGCCTAATAGACGCACCGCGCGGCGACTGGCAAGAGGCCCTTACCCGCCCCATATGAGGCGGGACCGTTGCAAATGGGGGCGCGCCCGCTATATTCCGCGCCGTGCTTGCGCAACGATTCGCGGTGATGCGGCGTGTAGTGCGTGAGTGGCGGATCGACGGCCGGCGCCCGCAACCCGTAATTTCTCACTTTCAGGAGCCCACTGAATGTTCGTTTCTCAAGCCTATGCGCAGGGTGCCGGCGGCACAGGGGGCGACTTGTTCGCCATGATGGTCCCGCTTGTTTTGATCATGGGCGTGTTCTGGTTCCTGCTCATCCGGCCGCAGCAGAAACGGGCCAAGGAACACCAGGAACTGGTTCGCGGCATCCGTCGCGGCGACGTGGTGGCGACGAGCGGCGGGGTGATCGGAAAGGTCGCTCGTGTCGTGGACGATCACGAAGTGCTGCTGGAAGTGGCCGACAACGTCCGCATGCGCTTCCAGAAGCACGCCATCAGTGAGGTGCGCGCCAAGGGCGAGCCCGTCCCGGAGGCAGAAGACGCCGCCCAGGCCCAGCCCAGGCGGAAGTCCGCTGCGAAGAAGGTGGCGCAGAAAAAGTAACGGCGCCGGCAGGGAGTATACATGCTTTACTTTACCAGGTGGAAGGCCGCCGCCATCATCGGTGCCATCCTGTTGGGCGTTCTGATGGCATTGCCCAACGCGCTGCCGCCCGAGGTGCGCGGGAGCCTTCCGGGCTTCCTGCCGTCAAGCCCGGTGACGCTGGGCCTCGACCTGCGCGGCGGCAGTCATGTCCTGCTCGAAGTGGACCGGGACGATCTCGAGGACCAGCTGGCTCGCCAGCTCATCGGCGATATCCGCCAGGTCATGCGCGAGGACCGCATCCGCTATTCGGGGCTCGGGCGCCAGAACGGCATCATCTCGGTACGCATCACCGAGGCGGGCGATTTCGACCGGGCCTATGACCGGCTCCGCGATCTGGTGCGGCCGGTGTCGGTGGGATTCTTCGGCCAAGGCGATACCGCGCCTGAGTTCGATGTGCGCCGCCAGGGCGACCAGGTCATTTTCGGCTTCACCACGGCGGGCGTCGAGGCCAAGATCGACCGCGCCGTGCAGCAGTCTCTGGAGATCGTCGGCCATCGCATCAACGCCCTGGGCACCACCGAGCCGACCATCCAGCGTCAGGGTATCGATCGCATACTGGTCCAGGTTCCAGGGCTCGACGATCCCGAACGCATCAAGGATATTCTCGGCCGCACGGCAAGACTGCAATTCCGCCTGTTGTGCGACGACCAGCCCCAGCAGCCGGGCGAACGGGCGCCGCCGGAATGCGAGGCGCTGCCCGACACCGTCAATCCGCAATTCACCTATTGGGTCCAGACCTCGAGCCGCGCCACGGTGGACGGCGAACATTTGGTCGATGCCCAGCCGGCCTTCGACGCTCAGACCAACGAGCCGATTGTCAGCTTCCGCTTCAATCAGCAGGGGGCCTTGCGCTTCGGCAGGCTGACCCAGGAAAATGTCGGCCGTCCGTTCGCCATCGTGCTCGACAATGAAGTGGTCTCCGCACCTCGCATCAATGAGCCGATCCTCGGCGGCTCGGGCCAGATTTCGGGCCGGTTCTCCACCCAGGAGGCCAACGACCTGGCGATTGTGCTGCGCTCCGGCGCGCTGCCGGCCAAGCTGACCGTCGTGGAGGAGCGCACGGTGGGGCCCAGCCTTGGCTCTGACTCGATCCGCGCCGGCGTCATCGCCGCGATCATCGGGTTCAGCGGCGTGCTCGTCTTCATGGCCGTCTCCTATGGCATGTTCGGGCTGTTCGCGATCGTGGCGCTGCTGGCCAACCTGACCATGCTGATCGGCCTGCTGTCCTCGCTTGGGGCCACGCTGACCCTGCCCGGCATTGCCGGCATCGTGCTCACCATGGGCATGGCGGTGGACTCCAATGTGCTGGTGTTTGAGCGCATACGGGAGGAAGTGCGCAACGGGCGCTCTCCGGTGAATGCCATCGACACAGGCTACCGTATAGCGCTCGCCACGGTCCTTGACGCCAATATCACCACTTTCATTGCCGCAGTGGTGCTGTTCGGCATGGGCTCGGGACCGATCCGCGGCTTCTCGGTGACGCTGGGCCTCGGCATCCTCACCACTGTTTTCACCGCCTACACCCTGACGCGCCTGATGATCGCCTTCTGGGTCAAGCAAGCGCGGCCCAAAGTCGTGCCCCTGTAGGAGATCAGTATGTTGCGTCCGCTCCGCTTCATCCCGGATAACACCAAGATCCCCTTTATGAGGTACCGGCTGCCCGGGTTCACCGGCGCCGTCATCGCTGTGCTTGCGTCGATCGTGCTGTTCGTGTCAGTCGGACTCAATTACGGCATCGACTTCCAGGGCGGCACTCTGATCGAGATCCGCACCGAACAGGCTGCCGATCTGTCCGAACTCAGGGGTCGACTGAGCGGCATGGGCCTTGGCGACTTCGAGCTTCAGGAATTCGGCGCCCCGACCGACGTGCTGATCCGGATCAGGGCGGTGGACGGGGGCGAAGAGGCCCAGCAGGCACAGATCACCCAGGTGAGAGAGGCGCTCGGAACTGGCATCGATTACCGCCGCGTCGAAGTGGTGGGACCCAAGGTGTCAGGCGAACTCACCCGTGACGGCATCATCGCCGTGCTGATGGCCCTGGCTGCGGTACTCGTCTACATCTGGTTCCGATTCGAGTGGCAGTTCTCGGTCGGTGCCGTCGTTTCGCTGGTGCACGACGTGATCGTGACAATCGGGGTGCTGACCATCCTGCGCTTTGAGTTCAATCTGGCAAGCATAGCGGCACTCTTGACCATCGTCGGCTACTCGCTCAACGACACCGTCGTGGTGTTCGACCGGATTCGCGAGAACTTGCGCAAATACAAGCAGATGCCGCTCACCGAGCTGATCGATCTGTCGCTCAACCAAACGCTGCCGCGCACCGTGATGACCTCGCTGTCGACGCTGATCGCTCTCATCTCGCTTTATGTGTTCGGCGGCGAAGTGCTGCGAGGCTTCACCTTCACCATGATCTTCGGCGTGTTCATCGGCACCTTTTCGTCGGTCTTCATCTCCGCGCCGGTGCTGATCTATCTCGGCGCACGCATCGGGCAGGCGACAAGCCCGGCGAAGGCCGACGCGCGGCCCGCCGCACCATGACGCTGGCGCCCCGGGGAGGCGCCTACTTTCCCGGCCAGGCGCTCATCGATGCCTATGGCAATGGCGGCTTCCGCTTCGCCGAGATGTCACACCGCGGCTCGCTGCTGATTGTACCTAGCGGCATCTATGGTTGGGCGGTCGGCGATTTTGCCGAGCTGTCGGCGGCAAGCTTTGCCCCAGTTTTCGCCGAGCGCCACAACATCGAGCTGGTGCTGCTTGGCACCGGCACGGCACAGGCCTGGCCGGACCGCGCCGTGCGCCAGGCCTTCGCCGACAACGAGTTGGTTTTAGAGTGCATGGACACCGGAGCCGCGGTCAGGACCTATAATGTCCTGCTGGCCGAATCGCGCATAGTTGCGGCCGCGCTGATTGCCGTCGACCTGCCGCGCTAGCCGTGGTGAGCGGTCTCGATCACGACGACCTGCCCAGCAGCCGCGAGGACGCGGAAAGCTATTGCCAGGGCCTGCTGCGCGAGGCCGATCGGGACCGCTATCTGGCGAGCCTGTTCGCCCCCGACGAGACGCGCCCGTACATCCAGGCGATCTACAGCTTCAACGTCGAACTTGCCCGGGTCCGCGAGCGCACCAGCGATCCACGCGTGAGCGAGATCCGTTTGCAATGGTGGCTTGATGCGGTGGAGGGGATCTATCGCGCCACCACCCCCGGCCATCCGGTGCTGCAGGGTCTGGCGCGCGCCATTGAAAATGGCGGGCTGCCGCTGGATGCGTTTCGCAACATGATCGAGGCGCGCCGCTTCGACCTTTACGATGATCCCATGCCCGATCTCCACACCCTTGAGGGCTATCTGGGCGAGACCTCGTCGGCCATCATCCAGCTTTCCGCGCTGGTGCTCGCTGGCGCCGATGCGAGGACGGCCGCCGAGGCTGCGGGCTACGGCGGAGTGGCATACGGCATCGTCGGGGCGCTGCGCTCGCTGCCCATTCATCGCTCCCGCGGCCAGTGTTACATTCCCGCCGACCTGCTGCATCGGCGCGAGCTTGGTCCTGCGCATGTGATCTCGGGCCGCTACGATGGCGCCATGCAGATTGTCTTGGCGGAGCTGCGCCACCGTGCCGCCACTTGCCTCCTGGAAGCGCGCATACGCCACGCCGCCGTGCCGCTGCCGGCCCTGCCGGCGTTCCTTCCGGTGAGCTTGACCGATCTCTACCTAGCGCGGCTCGCCCGGCGCGGCTTCGACCCCCTCGCCCGGGTTGCCGAAATTTCCCAGCTGCGCCGGCAATGGCGCCTGGCGGTGCAGGCCTTCCTTGAACGATATTAGCTCAGCGCGAGTGCGGATCGGCATCAAGGGCGCGCATCGCTTCTTGGACCTCTTGGAGCGGCTGCTGCTCGCCGTCCGGCATATTCTCGTCGCTAGCCACCATGAGCAGCCGCGCGTCGGCCTCCCAGCGCTTGAGAATCTCGATCTTCTGCTGGCGTGTGAGCCCGACCGCCGTGACGACCTTGCCGGGGGAGTCGAAAGCTGCGGCGGGATCTTTCAGCGCTTGCTCATAGTCGACAGGCTTGGCGGTCATTGCACGCTCCCTCAGCGCCAGATCCGGCGCTCGCAGCGACGGGTCCGTCGGTTGCGGTCGCTCGTGCAACAATTCCACAGCTTGATGGTTCCGGCAATGGCCTCCGGCTCAACGGACTGTCAAGCGATTCTGTCGCCCCCTGCCCGGCCCTCGGGCAGCGCCATCCGACAGTCAGCCCGCGTCGGTCAGTTCATGGCCTGAGCGGTATCAAGGTACTTCATGGGATCGACCGCGGTGGCGCCCTTGCGGATCTCGAAATGCACCTGCGGGCTCGTTACGGAACCGGTCTGGCCGGCATGGGCGACGACGTCGCCGCGTTTGACCGTGTCGCCGCGGCTCACGAACAGCTCCTTGTTGTGGGCATAAGCGGTCACCCAGCCGCCATCATGGCGTATGAGAACCAGGTTGCCATACCCTTTGAGCTCGTTGCCGGCATAGGCCACGACGCCGGACTCGGCAGCCCGCACGCTGGTGCCTTCGGGCACCGCAATATTGATCCCCTCGTTTCGCATGCCGGTGGGCTTTGGACCAAAGGTCGAGATGACGCGGCCCTGGACCGGCCAGCGGAAGGTGGAGGCAATCGATTCTTCCGGCTGGCCTGCCGTGTCGCTCGGGGCCTGCGGGATATCGATCCTCTCCGGCGCGGGCGCCAGCGCCCGCCGCTCCGGCTCTCTGGGCGCAGCCTGTCGTTCCGCCAGCTGCTGGTCAAGCGTCGTCGGCGAACCGCTTGGTCGCGATGCCGTCGGCTCAGAAGAGGGAATGCGCAGGGTTTGGCCAACCTTGAGCGTATATGGTTCGGACAGCCGGTTGTACTGGGCTACGGCGAACGGGTCGATTTGATAGGCGCGGCCGACGGCGAAAAGGGTCTCGCCGGGACGCACCACATGGGTCGGGCCTTGACCGAATTGCGTCCGCTCCGAGGGGGCATAGGCCGCCTGAATGGTCTGTGGCTCGGAGGTGGCGCTGGGCGTCACGGGACTGGCTCGGCCCGGCACTTTCAGGGTCTGGCCGACCCGGATGGCATAGGGCGGCGGAATGCTGTTGGCCGCGGCAAGCTGGTCGGCTGTCAGATTATTGGCTCGGGCAATGGAATAGAGCGTCTGGCCCGACTCCACGACGATGCTGCCAGACTTGGCGCCAGCGCTGGTGGACGCGTTCTGCCATGCCGGCCGCTCGCTCGGCTGCAGCGGTTGGGATTGTGTTTCGGTGGCCTGTTCGGTGGGCAGTGACGAGGTGTTCACATCCGAAACATCGGCAAACCGCCCTGCCGAGCTGGAACAGGCTGCGAGCGACAGTGCCGCAGCAGTGAACAGCATCAATCGGAAACCCACACCGTAACTGCTGCATTCAGTGGCCAAAATGGTCATATCGCACCCCACGAAACTACCTATTGGCAAAGCTTGAACGAGTTTGGTTAAGGGAGCGTTTAAGTCGGTCGCATCTTGCCGGTGATCGACGACGGGGCGTACCGGTCCTTCGGCATTTTAGTCCAACACAAGCGGAATTTGCTTCAAAGCCGGCGAGCCCTGGCTACGCTTTCTAAACACTGAAACTTGGTTAAGCGTTATTTCGCCCGCCAATGATGATAAACCAAGCACGACCAGGGATGGTTATTTGGATGATTCAACGTGGGGAGATGTGGAGATGAACGCGCAGTTTGGATTGGCCTCGACATGGAAGCACATGGCTGAAGAGCGCGAAGTGGCGGCGCGCAGGATGGCGCGCATTGCCATCGGCTTGTTCATCATCTGCAACGTGCTGGCTGCCACCTCGTTCAGTGCCCAATCGCGCTATTCGACGTTGTGCGGATTCGTCGGCCAGCAAGCCTCGTACGAAGGCACGCTGGGCCGTGTTCTGCTTACCGATTACTGCCGATGAACCAGGTTGATTACGGTCGCGGGGACGACATGGACAACTGTGGCGAGATGCATGCGAAGCTGGAGCACGTGGACGGGCTCCTTGCCCAGGGCCATAGCTTGCGCGAGGCGACGAGGCGGGTCGGGGTCAGCATTGCAACATACACCTGCTGGCTGTCCCAGAACGGCCGCAAGGTGGCGGTGCCGCTCGAACGGCTCGAGCACCTTCATGCCGAGAACAGCCGGCTGCGCCGACAGTTGGCCCGGCTCAGCCTCGAGCTCAAGACCCTCAAGGGCCGGCCCCGCATCGATTTCTTCTCCAAGCCGCTCAACACCAGGGCCTCTTGATCAAGGCCTCTTGACCGGACCCGTCGAGCGCCCTCAGGCGCAGCGAACCTGCATCCCCCAGGCACTGCCGCCGTGTCGCACCGATCCCGGCACCACCTGACCGCGCTGGCCGGTGGGGCAGGCGAAATGGCGCACCGCAGAGATGGCCACCTGCTCGACGATCTGCTGGTCGCCGGCCGTCCCCCCGATCTTTCGGCCCTTGCCTGCCACCGTCACCTCGTAAAGGTTGCCGGCGGCGCTGAACCGGAAGCTCACGTCATAGCTCTTGTCATTGTAGACCACCGGCTCGATGTGCTCCGCGCCGTCTGAATACGGCGACGACACGATGCTCACGGCGCCCGGCGGTTCGCACCCGGCCAGGACCATCCCCACCGCCAGTGCCAGCCCACAGTGCCACATTGTCGATATGATCCCCTCGCCCGCCCGAAAGGCGCAAAGCGCGCTGCTGCTGAGTAGACCAGACAAAAAAATAGCGGCCATCCTATGGCTGGATGGCCGTCACAAGTCGGCACGTGCGTGGCTGCTCGATGATCACCCTCAAACTTGGCGATCTCTGCGACCAGCTCTTCGCTTGCCTCACGCTTTGGCTTTCCCGGCCGCACCCGACATGTCATAGGAGAAATCCCACACCATGGATAATTGCCATCTCCATGAACGAATTTGACCCCGCCCAGCACCTGTCGCGCCGCACTGCCGCAGTGGAAGAGGCGGCGATCTTGCGCATGGCGCAGAGATCGCGCGATCTCAAGGCACAAGGCCACGATGTGGTGAACCTGACCGTCGGGGAACCGGACTTTGACACGCCAGCCCATATCCGCCAGGCCGCGGCGGCCGCCATGGAGGCCGGCTATACCCACTATGCCCCAGTTGCCGGGTTTGCCCAAGTGCGTCAGGCGATCGCCGACAAGCTCAAGCGCGAAAACGGCCTCGACTATGGCGCGAACGACATCGCCCTGGCGAACGGCGCCAAGCAAGCCATCACCAATGCGGCTTTCGCCCTGCTCGATCCGGGCGACGAAGCGGTGTTCCTGGCGCCCTACTGGGCGGCCTATGAGGGCATCGTGCGCATGGCGGGAGCAAAGCCGGTGGTGCTGCATGCCGGCATCGAGGACGACTTCAAGGTGCCGGTCGAACGGTTGGCGGAGGTGCTCAGCGAGCGCACCAAGCTGTTGTTCCTCAACTCGCCGTGCAATCCTTCTGGTGCTGTGTGGAGCCGGAGCGACCTCGATGCTCTGGCCGCAACGGTCGGCCAGCACCCCCAGCTGTTCGTGGTCTCCGATGAGATCTACGAATACATCGTCTTCGACGGCGAGCCGGTGTCGTTTGCAACCCTGCCCGGCATGCGGGACCGCACGGTGACGATCAACGGCTTCTCGAAGGCCTTTGCCATGACCGGCTGGCGGCTTGGCTATGGCGCTGCCCCTGAACCCGTGGCGCGTGCCATGAGCAAGGTGCAAGGCACGTTCACCGCCGGCGCCAACGCCTTCGTCCAGCAGGCCGGCATCGCGGCGCTGCACGGCGGCCGCGCCGAGGTCGAGACGATGCGCAACACCTATCGGCACCGCCGCGACGAGACGGTGCGCCGGCTCGGTGCCATCGCGGGCCTGCGCTTCGCCATCCCGGCCGGTACCTTCTATGTCTTTCCCGACGTGTCGGCGTTCCTCGGATGCGTGGCCGGCAATCACCGCATCGCCTCGGTCGATGACCTGAGTGACTGGCTGCTGGCGGAGCATCTGGTGTCGACGGTGCCCGGAACCGCGTTTGGCAACGACCGCTGCATCCGGCTGTCGTTTGCCGCCAGCGGCGGCGACCTGGCCAAGGGGCTCGACCGGCTGGCGGCGGCGCTCGAAAGCCTCAGAGCGTAGGGCGGGCCAGCGACAGCCATGACGGCCCGGCACGTTACGCCGCCTAGCCTGGCCTAGTTTGCCTCTTTGCTTCCATCGCCGGGTGCTTCACCTTATACACGTCGTACACGTCTGTTGAGTCGCCCGGCCCCGGCCGCGTCGGACGGCCGGGGGACAATGGATCAGCTGGCAGCGATGGCAAAGCCCGTCTTCATCCTCAACGGTCCCAATCTCAACCTGCTTGGGACGCGCGAGCCGGACATCTACGGGAGCGAGACCCTGGCCGATATCACATCGCGCTGTCAGGCTCGCGCCAAGTCTCTCGGACTGACGGTCGAAGACCGACAGAGCAACAGCGAGGCCGAACTCATCGGCTGGGTTCAGGAGGCCCGTTCTGCAGCCTGCGCCATCGTCATCAATGCCGCCGCCTACAGCCATACCTCGATCGCATTGCACGATGCCTTGAAGACAGCCGGGGTGCCGGTCATCGAGATCCACCTGTCCAACATCTACAAGCGCGAAGCCTTCCGGCACCGCAGCCATGTCTCGCCTGTGGCGCACGGGGTGATCTGCGGCTTCGGGGGCCACGGTTACGAACTGGCCCTCGAGGCGCTGGCCGAGATCCTGTCGCGGACACCGGGATGAGACGGCTGATGTCACGGACCAAAGCTGCCATCCTCGACAAGGAGCTGATTCGCGAGCTTGCGGATCTGCTCGACGAAACCGGACTCGGCGAGATCGAGATTCAGCAGGAGGGCTTCAGGGTCCGCGTGGCGCGCCCTGCGACCCAGGCCGTCCCCGGATCGGCGCCTCAATCTTCCGCACCCGTCACCGCCTCGCCGCAGCCCGGCCTCGAGCCCAGGAAGCCGGCCGATTCCGCTGCTCATCCAGGGGTCGTGAAGTCGCCGATGGTCGGCACCGTCTACCGCGCACCAGCGCCAGGCGCAGCACCGTTCATCGAGGCTGGCAGCGAGGTCAAGGAGGGTCAGATCATCCTCATCATCGAGGCGATGAAGACCATGAACCAGATCCCGTCGCCTCGCGACGGGCGGGTGAGCGACGTCCTCGTCTCCGACGGCCAGCCGGTCGAGTACGGCGAGCCGCTGCTGATCATCGAGTGATGACTGGGCGATGTTCGACAAGGTCCTGATCGCCAACCGGGGCGAGATCGCGCTCAGAGTGTTGCGTGCCTGCCGCGAGCTTGGCATACAGACGGTGGCCGTTCATTCCACGGCTGACGAGAACGCCATGCATGTGCGCCTGGCGGACGAAAGTGTTTGCATCGGCCCGCCGCCTGCCGCCCAGAGCTATCTCAATATCCCAGCGCTCGTCGCGGCCTGCGAGATCACCGGCGCCGACGCCGTCCATCCCGGCTACGGCTTCCTTGCCGAAAACGCGCGATTTGCCGAGATCCTGGCCGAGCACGGCATCACCTTTATCGGCCCCTCGCCGGAGCACCTGCGGATCATGGGCGACAAGATCGAGGCCAAGCGCACGGCCAAGATGCTCGGCCTGCCGGTGGTGCCGGGCTCCGACGGCGCGGTCAGCGATATCGCCGAGGCCAAGAAGCTCGCCGGCGATATCGGCTATCCGGTGCTCATTAAAGCCACCGCCGGTGGCGGCGGGCGGGGCATGAAGGTGGCGCCGAGCGAGTTGCTCCTCGAAGCGGCCTTGCACACTGCCCGGTCGGAAGCCAAGGCGTCATTCGGCGACGGCTCGGTCTATCTCGAAAGATTCCTCGACCGGCCGCGCCACATCGAAATCCAGGTGCTGGGCGACGGCAAGACCCGGGCGGTGCATCTGGGCGAGCGCGACTGCTCCTTGCAGCGGCGCCACCAGAAGGTCTGGGAGGAGGCGCTTTCGCCTGCGCTCAATGCCGCCCAGCGCACCGACATCGGCGAGCGTGTGGCCACAGCGGTCGCCCATCTCGGCTATTCCGGCGTGGGTACGGTTGAATTCCTCTATCAGGACGGGGAATTCTTCTTCATCGAGATGAACACGCGCCTTCAGGTCGAGCATCCGGTGACCGAGATGATCACCGGCCTCGATCTGGTACAGGAGCAGATCCGCATCGCCTCCGGGGCGCCGCTGCTGCTGCGCCAGGAGGACATCGTATTTTCCGGCCATGCCATCGAGTGCCGGATCAATGCGGAGAACCCGACCACTTTCGCGCCCTCCCCCGGCCTCGTCGAGGCCGTGCACGTGCCAGGCGGGCTCGGCGTCAGGATCGATTCCAGCATCTATGCCGGCTACCGCATCCCACCCTATTACGACAGCCTGATCGGCAAGCTCATCGTCTTCGGCAAGACCCGCACCGAGTGCCTGATGCGACTCAAGCGCGCCCTTGGCGAGTACGTCATCGAGGGCGTGGAGACCACCATTCCGCTGTTCCTGGCGCTCCTCAAGGAGCCCGAAATCATGAACGGAAACTACGACATCCACTGGCTTGAACACTATCTGGCGAGACCGTAGAATTAGCCGGAGCGTAAGCTGGGGCCTGCCCTCGCGTCCCCGCGTTCAACCAGGCAAGACTACCGCGATGTCTTCCATCACGCCGCAGATCCTGCTCAAGGCCTATGCGGCCGGCATTTTCCCGATGGCCGAGAGCGCCGACGACAGCGCGCTCTACTGGATCGAGCCGGAGCTTCGCGGCGTCATTCCCTTGGACGGATTTCATGTGCCGCGAAGCCTCGCCAAGCGGGTTCGCAGGCGCCCCTTCGAAGTTCGAATCGACGCCGATTTCGCTGCCGTGATCGACGGCTGCGCGGCGCGAACCGGCGAGCGCCGCTCGACCTGGATCAACGGGCGCATCCGTGCGCTGTACTGTCAACTCCACAGAATGGGCTTTTGCCACTCCGTCGAGTGCTGGCACCAGGGCCGCCTGGTGGGCGGCCTCTATGGCGTGAGGATCGGCGGGGCGTTCTTCGGCGAGAGCATGTTCACCCGGTCGCGCGATGCCAGCAAGGTGGCCCTGGTGCATCTGGTGGCGCGGCTCAACGCCGGCGGCTTCCGGCTGCTCGACGCCCAGTTTTTGACCGATCACCTGCGGCGCTTCGGGGCCGAGGAGGTGGCGCGCGACGCCTATCACCTGCTGCTTGAATCGGCGCTCGGCGCAGAAGCCGATTTTTTCGCCTTCAGCGCTGATAACGATCCCGATACCGTACTTCGCATGGCGGCGGGACGAGGCAGCACCGCAGCCGGGATGCCGCGCGCTTGAGATGATAAAAAGCCCCGGGGCCTTGGCCGCCGGGGCTCTTCAGTGCGCACGCCGGTATCGAACTCTCACTTCATGCCAGCCGCTTTCTTGGCTGTCTTCTTGGCCGGAGCCTTCTTGGCAGGGGCCTTCCTGGCAGGCGCCTTGCGCGCCGCCTTCTTGGCCGGTGCCTTCTTGGCCGGCGCCTTCTTCGCCGGTGCCTTCTTCACCGCCTTCTTGGCCGGCGACTTCTTCGCCGCCTTCTTGGCCGGTGCCTTCTTCGCCGCCTTCTTGGCCGGCGCCTTCTTCGCAGCTTTCGCCATGCTCATCTCCCCCTGTGTGGGTTGGTGCAGACGCTTGGGTAAGCCTCACCGCGACGGGTTCCAGCACTCCGTCATGTAATGACGTTGACAAGGACTCGTCATCAGCACAGTCATTCACCCGTTTTGCCGATTCGGCAATATAGGAAGTGGCGTACCATGATGGTTTTTCAAGACCTCCAAATAGATCGTCTGTTTACTGACGATATCCGCCTTGGCCGTGCGAGGATGACTCGGTTTGTCGCCACGCTTTGGAGTCGGTGACTGTGATCGACGCAGGGGATGACATGCAAGCCGGGTGGGCCTAGACTTGAGATCTGAGGTATACGGAGGATTTGGAATGGCTATGCTGGCAGATCAACAGCGCGAAATCCTGAAGTCGGTGACCACCGCCACCATCACCACGCTGCTGCTCAAGCACAGGATCCGCAGGACTTGGATGCACGGCCCCAAGCCGCTGCTAGCAGGTCAAGGCCGGATTGTCGGTGAGGCCTTCACCTTGCGCTTCATCCCCATGCGCGAGGATCTCGCCACGCCGCAAAGCTGGGCCAGTCCGCGCTCGACACGCGCCGCCATCGAAGAGATGACGCCGGGCGGCGTGGCGGTGGTCGATGCTGCAGGGCTCACCGAGGCCGGCATCTTTGGCGACATCCTGGTCGAGCGGATGATGCAGCGCGGCGTCATGGCGCTCATCACCGATGGCGTGGTGCGCGACGGCGCTGGCGTGGCTGAAGTAGGCCTGCCGGTATGGTGCGCCGGGACTGCCGCGCCGCCGTCCATCGCCGGGCTGACCTTTGTCGGCTGGCAAGAACCGATCGGTTGCGGCGGCGTGGCGGTGTTCCCGGGCGATGTCATCGTCGCCGACGGCGACGGCGCCGTGGTCATTCCGCCTGCCCTTGTCGATCACGTGTGCGAGGCCGGTCCGGAGCAGGAGCAACTCGAAGGCTGGCTTCACGGCGAGGTCAGGAACGGCGCCAGCCTTCCCGGGCTTTATCCGCCCAATGACGAAACCCGCGCCCGTTACGAGGCCTGGAAGATTGACACCGGAAAGGCGCCGCCGGCCCGGCGTTAGCATCAGTTGCCGGAAATGTAGCCGACAAACGGCAGCTCGCGGAATGCATGGGCCATGTCCATGCCGTAGCCGATGACGAACTTGTCGGGGCAGTCGAAGCCCTTGAAGTCGGCCTCGATGTCGGCGGCGCGATGTCCCGCCTTGTCGAGCAGCACCGCCGTCATCGCGTGCATGGCGCCGCGAGCCGCCAACAGGTCTTTGGCAAAGGCCAGCGTGCGGCCCGACTCCAGGATGTCATCGATGAGCAGCACGTCGCGGCCGCGCACGTCGGTTTCGATATCGCGCAATACCTCGATCTGACCCGACGACACGGTGGCGTGACGATAGCTCGCAAGCATCATAAAATCGACCTCCGGTCTCAGGCCGGAGCGATGGAAGGCGCGCAGCAGATCGGCGGCGAAGATGAAGCTTCCCTTGAGAATCGGCACCACAAGGAGCCGCAGCGGCTTGCGCTCGGCTACGGCTTCCGCGATCGCCTGGACCCGCTCGGCAATGGCGCTTTCGCTGAACAGCACTTCGACCGAGTGTCCGTCGATGGTCACAGCCTTCATGGCCGGTTTTTAGGCCGATCAATCGCTGCCGGCAAAGCGAATCTCTACTTCCTGGAGATGCCCTGGCGGAGCGTCCACCCGGGTGAGGAAGCTCGTCGCCTGTCCCGGCCCAACCTGGCGGGCGCCGACCCCGTTCAGCGTCCATGAATAAGCCTCGCCACCGAGCGCGTCGCGCAGCACGAAGCGCAGCGTGGGCGCGTTCTGGGGCCAACTGGCAACATTGACGATCTCGCCGCGCACCGTCAGCAGCGGCGTGCCCGACACGAACTGATACTCGCTGGCAGCATCACGGATCACGAAACCTGCGACATTCACCTCGACGCCCGCCAGGCTGTAAATGCGGGCGGCCGCCGGGGCGGCGCGGGTCACGTGTTCGGGAAACGCGATGGCTCCGGCCAGCGGCACCGCGACGGCAAGCGCCAGGACAGTCCAGCCCCGCAGCGCGGCCCGCTGCGCGCGACGGCGCTCCTGGTGACGGGCGGCCGCCAGTCCGGCCGCTTCGGCAAGACGACGGGCCTCCGCATCGATGTCGGGGCCGTGATCGATCACCATCGGGGGCGCAAACCGGCCCGCCGACGGGGTCTCGAACCGTGCGTCGGCGATCTCGATGGCATTGGCCTCAAGCCAGCTGTATCCGCAAGCCGAGCAGCGACCTATCCAGGTATCGCCGACAGCACGGCCGCCAGGCGGGGTGTAGCGAGTTGCGCAGGATGGACAGACAGCTATCATCGCCATGAGACGTGGATAGGTGATTCGCGGGATACCGGCTGGATCATGCACCGCGCACGGGCCGTTGGCGAACTGAGGCAAATTAACCGCCACCATGGTTAATGTGGCGTTAAGCCGACCGGTGCAAAGATCGCTTCACCCGTGCAGGAGAGGGCCGCAGCATGGTACGATTCGAAAATGTCGGATTGCGCTATCGCACCGGGCCGGAGGTGCTGCGCGACATCAGTTTTACCATCGAGACAGGATCGTTCCGTTTCCTCACCGGCCCGTCGGGCGCCGGCAAGACCTCGCTTCTCAGGCTGCTGTTCCTGGCCCTCAAGCCGACC
>CAYWVA010000023.1:0-19305 GCA_964461545.1 uncultured Rhizobiaceae bacterium
GCCGGCACGAAGCGCTCGCCGAGATGGCGCAGCCCCTCGCGGAAAATGGCGTAGCCTGGCTGCACCACCAGCGACGTCAATGACCAGAAGCTGCGCTCGGTAGCCCGGAACAGCGGCCGGCCGCCGAACCACGCGACCACGAGCGCAGCGGCGAGCGAGGCCAGCGGGACGACATCGGACACAAGGTCGGCGGTGCCGCGCGGCAGCAAGCCGTACCAACCGGTCGCGAGCAGCGGCGCCAGACCCAGCAGCACCGCCGGTAGGACGATCATGATCAGGGCCGCGAGCCCCAGCTTCACAGGGTTGACCTCGACGACCATGCTGCCCGCCATGGCCAGAAGCGAGCGGTGATGCCGGCTGGCAGCGTCGTCCTGGATGTCTCCACGGCGCGGATCGATCAGCAGCTTGTCGTCCTTCGGGTCCTGCGACATCACTCGCTCGCTTGCGGGTTCTTGCCTGGACGCGCCGGCCGAGCGACGCGCTCCCACTACAGAGCACGCGATCGGCGAAGAGGCAACGAGATGTAACCGGCAACCCTCACCGCCCATGTCCGCCGAAGCGTTCGGTAAGCGGGGTCAGCGCCGGTAGCGGGCGCCACCGGCCCGCGAGGCGGCGCGGCATCTGCGCCACAGGGCACCAGCCCGCGACGGCACACGTCGACGGGCCTCGGCGGTGCCGCCGAGCCTGATGGCGTCGAGAAACTGCCGGGCGCTCTCCGACCAACTGAAGGCACGCGCATAATCGCGGCAGCGCTGGCGCGGAATCGACAGGGCTGCGACGGCCGCGTGCGCCAGGTCTTCGTCCAGCACGCCGCAGCCCGATTCGCCGATCACGTCGAGTGGCCCCATCACCGGATAAGCGGCGATCGGCAGGCCCGAGGCAAGAGCTTCCAGCAGCACCATGCCGAACGTGTCGGTCCGGCTGGGAAACACGAACACGTCAGCCGCGGCATAGGCGGCGGCCAGAGCCTCGCCTTGCAGCACCCCCAGGAAGCGTGTTTCGGGATAGGCGGCCTCGAGGCGCCGGCGCTCCGGCCCGTCGCCAACGACGAGCTTCGTTCCCGGCAGCGCCAGGCGGAGAAAGGCCTCGACGTTCTTTTCCACCGCCAGCCGGCCCACATGCAGAAACACCGGCCGCGCATAGTCGCTGTCCACAAGGGCCCGCGGCCGGAACAACTCGGTGTCGACGCCGCGCGACCACAGCGACAGACGCTCGAAGCCCCGGGCGCTGAGGTCCCGCTCCAGGGTCGGCGTCGCGACCAGGATACGTGCGCTGGCGCGGTGAAAGCGGCGCAGGATGCGATAGACGAGACCCTCCGGAATGGGCAGGCGACGGGAAATGTATTCGGGGAACCTGGTGTGATAGGCAGTGGTGAAGCGCCGCCCTTCGCGCCGGCAGGCCGCACGCGTGGCAAGCCCGATGGGGCCTTCGGTGGCGATGTGGATGTAGTCCGGTTGGCGCTCGCGAATGAGGCGGGCGACCTTTCGTCGGGTGACCAGGGCGAGACGGATCTCCGGATAGCCGGGCAGAGGAGCCGACCTGAACAGATCAGGCGCCAGGAACATGAGTTCTGCGCCCAGCGCCGGGGCATGGGCGGCCATCGCCTCAAGGGACCGCACGACCCCGTTGACCTGCGGTCTCCAGGCGTCGGTGGCCACCAGGATCAGCATCAGGCCCCCGCCGCCTCTTCCTGATGGCTGGGTCGTTCAGTAAAGCCATTGCGCCTGAGAAGCTTCAACGGTCATTCTCCCAGTTCCCGTACCCCGCGATCATAGCCGAACGGGCCGGATCGAGAAACCAAACCGATGCCAGGGACCGCCCCGGATGCCGGTCCTTGACCGTGCCCGCGGTTTCATCATTCTGGAAACATGAGTGATATGCCGGAAATGGAGCAACCAGATGAACGTGACCATCTACCACAATCCCGGATGCGGCACCTCACGCAACACCCTCGCTCTCATCCGCAAGGCCGGGATCGAGCCGCAGGTGATCGAATACCTGAAGACGCCGCCGACAAGAGCGGAACTGGCCGACCTGATCCGACGCATGGGCGTGTCGGTGCGCGACGTCGTGCGCGAAAAGGGAACGCCCTTTGCTGAACTCGGCCTCGGTGATCCGACGCTGAGCGATGAGCAGTTGATCGACGCCATGATGGCACACCCCATCCTGATCAACCGTCCCATCGTGGTGAGCCAACTCGGCGTGAAGCTGTGCCGTCCCTCCGAAGCGGTGCTCGACATCCTGCCAGCGCCACAGGGCGGCGAGAAGGCGAGTTAGAATGGTTCTAACCTATTGCAAGGATTGCGCTTTTTTGGTGAATTGCCTTGACGGTGTGCGGCAGATGAATTAATCCGACTGCTCGGCTCGGGTATTTGCCAAGGAGAAGATAATGCGTACAGGTCTGGTGTCGTCGCGCCGCTCGACCGCAATGCTGCTGCTGGCCAGCACCGCTCTGGCACTTGGTCTCGGATCAATGGCCGTAGGTTTCAGCGCCTTCCAGCCGGCCTATGCCGAGGGAAGCGTGAACGTCTACACCTATCGCGAGCCAGGCCTCATCAAGCCGCTTTTTGACGAGTTCACGAGCCAGACAGGGATCGCCGTCAACGTGATCTTCGCCAAGGACGGGCTTGAGCAGCGGATCAACGCCGAGGGCCAAAACTCCCCGGCCGACGTCATTCTCACCGTCGATATTGCGCGTCTGCAGGAGGCAGTCGAGCTCGGCATCACCCAGCCTGTCGCCTCGCAGACGCTGGACAGCGCTGTACCGGCAGAACTTCGAGATCCCGATGGGCACTGGTACGGTGTTTCCATGCGCGCCCGTGTCGTCTACGCCTCGAGCGAGCGCGTCGCACAACACCAAATCACTTACCAAGAGCTGGCGGACCCCAAGTGGAAGGGCCGGATCTGCATCCGATCCGGTCAGCACATCTACAACAATGCATTGTTTGCGGCCTTTCTCGCCCGTTATGGGGAGCACGAGACAGAGGCCTGGCTCGACGGGCTGAAGGCAAACTTGGCCAAGAAGCCGTCGGGCGGCGATCGCGACGTTGCCAAGGACATCGCGGCGGGCGTGTGCGACGTCGGCATCGCCAATACCTATTATGTCGGCTTGATGCTCAATGGGACAGAGGAACAGCGGGCCTGGGCGGAGGCCATCAAGGTGGTCATGCCGACCTTCGAGGGCGGCGGCACACACATCAACATATCGGGTGTCGTGCTCGCCAGAAATGCACCCAACAAGGACAACGCGGTCAAGCTCATGGAATGGCTTGTCAGCGATCCGGCCCAGAGGCTGTACGCATCCATGAACTACGAGTACCCGGTCGCCGACGGGGTGCCGCTAGATCCGACGGTGGCGTCATGGGGCGAACTTCAGCCCGACGACCTGGCATTGAGCGAGATCGCTGCCAACAAGCAGAAAGCCGCTGAGATCGTCGATCGTGTCGCGTTCGACGAGGGTCCGGGAGTTTAATACGTGGTATCGGTCAGAGCGTGGCCGCCGCTTCAGCTGGCCCCGTTCGCCTGATCCGCCTGCTTCTTTCCATGTCTTGGCCGAGGATCCTGCACCGTGGCGCCGGCGGACATCGCGTGCTTTCGGTCTTTGCTTGGGCGTTCCTCATTCTGCTTCTTCTGCCGCTTGTGTCACTGCTGTCCCTGTGGTCCGGGACGGAACTCGAACTGTGGCAGCACATGGCGCGCCATGTGCTGCCCATTGCGTTGCGCGACACGGCGATCCTGATACTCGGGGTTGCCTGTTCGGTGGCTGTGATCGGCACCCTTCTGGCGGCGCTTACGGCCTATTGCGATTTTCCAGGTCGCCGCCTGTTCCAGTGGGCGGCGGTGCTCCCCCTGGCCTTTCCGACTTACCTCAGTGCCTATATCTTCGTTGAAATTCTGGATGCCTCCGGGCCGGTGCAGCGACTGGCTCGCGACGTTTTCGCTGCCGATTTCCGGCTGCCCGAAATCCGCTCGGCCGGCGGAGCGGTGGCGATCTTTTCGCTGGTGCTGTTTCCCTATGTCTACCTGCCGGCGCGGGTCGCCTTCGGGCGCCAGTCGGCCAATCTCGTCGAGGTGTCCCGGACCCTTGGAAGCGGAAGGCTGGAGGCGTTCTGGCGCCTCAACCTGCCGTTGGCCCGGCCGGCCATCGCCGGCGGCATCGCGCTGGCTCTCATGGAGACGCTGAGCGATATCGGTGCGACCGAATACCTTGGCATTCGAACCATGGCGGTCACGATCTATACCACGTGGCTCAGCCGGGGCTCGATGGAGGTCGCCGGCCAGCTTGCGATCCTCCTTTTGCTGGTGGTTGTTGCCATTCTGCTGCTTGAGCGGGCCCTTCGCGGGCGCGTCTCAACCGTGGCGCCGTCGCGCGGACATCGCCAGGTCAAGCTTATCCGGCTCACCGGGATCCGGGCCGCCCTGGCTGTCTTGAGCTGTGCCCTTCCGGTACTTCTCGGGTTCGTCGTTCCGTTCGGATTTCTCCTCTACCAGGCGCTCAGCCGCGGCCTGCTCCAGGGAATGTCTTCTGCAACAAGCCAGGCCGTCGTGTCGACATTCGGACTAGGGGCGACGGCCGCAGGCCTAGTGGTCATCTCGGCGGCCGTCCTCGCCATCTGGTCTCGTCACTCAGGCCCAGGGGCCCAGCGGCTGACCGCCGGGGCGGCGACCTACGGCTATGCCGTCCCCTCCGTCGTCCTGGCCTTATGCATCGTCTTTCCGGCCGGAGCCATCGACAATGCTCTCAACAGGCTCATCCGCGAATTGTTGGCCATCAATCCCGGGCTGCTCCTGACCATGTCGGGCTCGGTCCTCGTCTTCAGCTATTGGGTCCGCTACCAGGCCGTCGGCTTTCAGCTGGTTGATGCCGGGCTCAAGCAGGTCAACCCGAATTTCGAATTGGCCAGCCGGAGTCTTGGCCATCACTTCTATGGCACGTTGGGAAGCATTACGATGCCGCTGATCTCGCCAAGCCTGCTCGCCGCGGCCGCCCTGATCTTCGTCGACGTCATAAAGGAACTGCCTTTGACCCTGCTGCTGAGGCCAATCGGCATCGAGACGCTGGCGACAGCGCTCTACGGTCACGCCTCACGCGGCGCCTTCGAGGATGGCGCTGCGGAAGCTTTGCTGATCGCCACCACCGGCCTTGTCTCGGTCGCCATCATCCTGCGGATGACCTTTGCCCGGGCAGCAACCGGACAAGCAACGAGTTCTCCTGCGTAGCCCCGCCTGGGCCTCGATCATCCATGGTCGAAAGCGCGGCAATCCTCGGCGCGCCATCCGACCCGCGTCTTATCTCCCGGCGCCGGCTCGATTTATCTAACGTTTGCGGTCTGACCGTGTTGGAGGCGGGCTGCCGCCGCTGAGCGCCCCACCGGTGCCGCAAGTGCTTGATTTTATGGTGGGCGGTACTGGGATCGAACCAGTGACCCCTACGATGTCAACGTAGTGCTCTACCGCTGAGCTAACCGCCCGGTCGTTTCGGCAAGGAGGATCGGATCAATCGAGCATATATCGCCAAGCGCCGGCACGTGCAAGGCCGGGGAACCGGCGCGGCGTATAGCTGCCTCACGCCGCCACCATGCGCTCGATCTCGGCCACCAGATCCTTGAGATGGAACGGCTTTGACAGCACCTTGGCGTCTTTCGGGGCCTGCGAATCGGGGTGCAGCGCCACGGCGGCAAAGCCGGTGATGAACATGATCTTGAGGCCAGGATCGCGCGCCGCGGCGCGCCGCGCCAGCTCGATCCCGTCCATCTCCGGCATCACGATGTCGGTCAGCAGCAGGTCGAAGACCGCCGCCTGCAGCTCTTCAAAGGCGCTCGCCCCTTCGGCAAAAGCGCTCACTTGATGGCCGGCGCGCTCCAGCGCCCGGGCCAGGAACCGGCGCATGTCGTCATCGTCCTCGGCCAGAAGTATCCGTGCCATTACGAAAACTCTTTCGTCGCCGGCCGAGATTAGGGCGCAAACGGTAAACTGCCGATGAACCGGGATCGGCAAACGACGCCTCACGCCCCGTTCCACCGCCCGGAATTCGTTGCCGTGGCCAAGCCGGCAGCAATTGACCGGACCCGGTCCACATGGCCTTATATCCCGCAATCGATCCGACGCGACACGAAAAGGCTCATGCACCGGTTCGCCATGAACTCGCCCACCGACGCCTTCGACCCGCCCTTCGAGGTCCTCAAGCCCGTCAGGCAGGCCGCCCCCGCGGTGTTCAACTCGCCGCATTCAGGCCGCATCTATCCCGACAGCTTCCTCATCACCTCGCGGCTCGATGCGCTGGCGCTCAGGCGCTCGGAGGACTGCTTCATCGACGAGCTGTTCGAGGCCGCCGTGGCACTTGGCTGCCCGCTGCTCAAGGCCAATTTTCCGCGCGCCTTCCTCGACGTCAACCGCGAGCCCTACGAACTCGACCCGGCGATGTTCGCCGATCGGCTGCCGGACTTCGCCAACACGTCTTCGCTGCGGGTCGCCGGCGGGCTCGGCACCATCCCGCGGATCGTCAGCGAACACGAGGAGATCTACAAAGGACCGCTCAGCTTCGCCGAGGTCGAGGCGCGCATCGAGCGGCTGTACCGGCCCTACCACGCGACGCTTCGAAGTCTCATCGAGGCGACCGCGACCCAATTCGGCTATGCCCTGCTGGTGGACTGCCATTCCATGCCCTCCACTGCCGCCCCGCCGGGGTCGGCCGGTCGCGGGGTCCGCGCCGACGTGGTGCTGGGCGATCGCCATGGCTCAACCGCCAGTGCTGCCCTGACAGGGGCCATGGAACGCGCTTTTGCCGCGCAAGGGTTCGCGGTGGTGCGCAACAAGCCCTATGCCGGTGGCTTCATCACCCAGGCCTACGGCCGGCCCCATGACGGCCTCCATGCCATCCAGGTGGAAATCAATCGGGCTGCTTATGTCGATGAGCGCACAGTGGCGCCCAATCGGGATTTCTCCGCCGTGAAGCAGGCGGTAGCCGCGAGCCTCCGGGACTTCCTGATGGTGCTTCCGGACCTCTTCCAGGCGCGCCGCATCGCTGCGGAATAAGCGCCACTAAATATCGAGTATGACCTTGGTCGTGTCGGGGAACGGCACTTCCTCCAGGTTCATGCCCTCACCGCCGCGGTCGATCACCAAAAACTCATGGTCGGGCGCCAGCACGATCAAGGGATGGTGCCAAGTGCCGCGGGCATAGTTGACGCCCTGCCGGCCGGTGGCCAGGAAGGCGCGCAAGGCAGTGGCACTGCAGGGATCCGGTCCGTCGGCCACGACGATGAGCCACTCACCGTCGTGCAGCGGAAAGAAGGCCTGGCTGGCCAGCGGGTGACGCTCCATCACGGTGAGCCGCAGCGGCGGCGGCCGGGGCTGGCCGCGGAAGATGCTGAGCAGCGGCCGGCCGCCTTGGGCTGTAACGTCGATGCGGGCGAGGTCGTGGAAGCGCTCGGCCAGTCCGGCGTTGATGGCCAAGCCGCGCGCCCCTTGTGTCTCGATGACGTCTCCGAACGGTGCAAAGGCGTCCCGGGTCAGCGGCCGGGCCTTAAGGATCGCGGTCATGTCGCGGTCATCGGAGGCCCCCATGGTTCGACAGGCTCACCATGAAGGCCCGAAGGCAAGCGTCAGCCGGGTCCAGCGGCGCGACGGTCAGGCAACACCAAACCTGTGGAATATCGGCGTGCCATTGGGCATGGTGGCCGAGCTCACGCTATCGCGGGTAAGCACGCCCACCGCCTCATGGGTCAGGAACACGTAGGAGCCTGACTCTTCCATCATATCCTGCATGCGCACATACATCTCATGGCGCTTCCCGGGGTCGGCCTCGAGCTTGGCCTTGCGGTGCAGTTCGCCGAACTCGGGGCTGTTGAAGCGCTCCCAGTTCCACACGCCCACCTGCTCGGGCGTGAACCACTCGGTGGCCCAGCTCGGATCGGGCTGCATCGAGAACCGCCCCAGCAGGAGCTGGAGGTTTTTCCAGCTGTCGCCGGCGGTCTCGTCGCCAAGGCTCCAGAAGGTGCCGGAATCGTGCTGCTGTATGATCACCTGGATGCCGATGTCGGCGAGGTTGGCCTGGATCGCCTGGGCGGCATTGAGGCGCTCCGACACGTTGAGAATATCGAGCCTCGCCTCCAGGCCGCCGTCGTGGCCCGCCTCCTTCAGCAGTTCTCGCGCCCGGTCGGGATCATAGCCATAAAGGTTCTTGTCGCGATGGCCGACGAGGCCCGGGGCGACGATGCCGGTCGACGGTTCGGCAACGCCGAAATAGGCCGCCTCGAGCACCGATTCGACATCGATGCCATGCTGCACGGCGCGCCGCACCAGCACATTGTCGAAGGGCGGCGATTCCTGGTTGATGCCGAGCCACACATAGGCCAGCGACGGCTTCACCTCGAGGCTGCCGTTGCTCGGCGGGGTGCGCAGATAGCGGGCGATCGAGCTTACCGCCACCCAGGTGAAATCGATCTCGCCGCCCTCAAACCCGAGCTCGGAGGTCCGGGCATCCTCGATCGGCAAAATGTGGATTTCATCAAACGCCGGCGCTTCGCCCGGCCAGTCGGGGTTGCGGACCAGCACCGTGCGCTGCTTGGGCAGCCACTCCTTGAGCAGGTAGCGGCCACACATGGCCGGCGGCTTGGTCTCGAAACGACCGCCGACGGCTTCGGTGGCCGCCTTGCAGATGATGTTGCCGGATCCGAAGGGCAAAGTGGTGGTCCACAGCGTCACCACGGGATCCTTGAGCACGATGACGCCGGAGCGCTTGTCGGTGACCTCGACATGGTCAAGCGACTCCCAGTCGCCGCGGTAGGGCGATTCCTGGCTCTCATCGGCAATGCGCTCGTAGGAATATTTCACATCCTCGGCCGTGACCTCGCCGAAGCCGTCGCTCCACATCAGGCCGTCGCGCAGGGTGAAGGCGATGTGCTTGTCGTCGACCTGCTCGATCGAGGCGGCCCCGTCGAGCTGCCAGCCCCATTCGTCGCCTGGCTTGGTGGCAATCAGGCCGACGAAAATGTTGCGCATGATATCGTCTTCCGGCGCTGCCCGGCGGTAGGACGGATCAAGCAACTGGATGTCGCTGTAGGAGCGCACGCGCAGGATCCTGCCATCCTGCGAAATGGCGGCACGCGGATAAACGGCCGTGGTCAGACCAGCCGCCGTCATCCCGGCGAGCACCTGGCGCCTGCTGAAAGCCGACTTGAAGCTCATGACGTTCTCCCTGTTGGTTCTTGTCGATGTGACTGCCATGAACATGCCCCGAAAGCCACCGCACGGCAACAGGCTTCGCGGGTTCGGGCGAGTCAACTCGTCTCGCAGGCGGGGACGCGTCAAAATGGCGTGCCCGGCCCAGGCCGCTAATTCGACGCCAGCTTTCCTTGGCGTTCAAGCGTTGCGATGATCGCCTGGGCGCCATCTTCCGGCGAGGTCGTGGTGGTGTCGAGCACGATTTCGGCAAGCTCCGGGGGCTCGTAATCGCTGTCGATGCCGGTGAAATTCCTGATCTCGCCGCGCCGTGCCTTGGCATAGAGCCCCTTGGGGTCGCGCCGTTCGCAGACTTCGAGCGGAGCATCGACGAAGATTTCCAGGAACTCTCCCGCCTCCACCAGCTCGCGCGCCATGCGGCGCTCTGAGCGGAACGGCGAAATGAACGACACCATGACGATCAGCCCTGCATCCACCATGAGCTTGGCGACCTCGGCGACCCGGCGGATGTTCTCAACCCGGTCGGCGTCGGTGAATCCGAGGTCCTGGTTGAGACCGTGTCGGACATTGTCGCCGTCGAGCATATATGTGTGCTTGCCCATGGCGTGCAGGCGCTTCTCGACCAGATTGGCGACCGTCGACTTGCCGGAACCCGACAGGCCGGTGAACCACAGGATGCAAGGATTTTGACCTTTGAGTGCGGCATGGGCGGACTTGCTTACGTCGAGCGCCTGCCACCGCACGTTGCTCGCTCGCATGAGGGCGAAGTTGATCAGCCCCATGCCGACGGTGTTGTTGGAGAACCGGTCGATGATGATGAAGCCGCCGAGGTCGCGGTTCTCGTCATATGGCGTGAACGCCACCGGCCGGTCGAAGCGCACATTGCATACCCCGATCTCGTTGAGCATGAGGGTCTTGGCCGCCGTATGCTCCAGCGTGTTGACGTTGACCTTGTGTTTGGGGGCGGCAAGCGAGCCGGCCACGACCTGAGTCGCCAGCTTGAGAACGTAGGGACGCCCGGGCAGCATCGGCTCATCGTCCATCCACAGGATCTGAGCCTCGAACTGGTCGGCGACCTCAAGGGGGCTCGCCGCGGCCGCGATCACGTCGCCGCGGCTGACGTCGACTTCGTCTGCGAGCGTGACGGTGACCGACTGGCCGGCCACCGCGGCGTCGAGTTCACCGTCGAAGGTGACGATGCAGGCCACTCGGCTGGTGCGTCCCGAGGGCAGAACCTTGATCTCCTCGCCGGCTTTCAGCGTGCCGCTGGCGATCTGGCCGGCAAAGCCGCGAAACGACTGGCTGGCCCGGTTCACCCATTGCACCGGCAGCCGCAGGCTCTGCGACGCCAGGTCTTCGCCGACCTCGACCGTCTCGAGATGGGCGAGCAGGGTGGGCCCATGATACCACTCCATGGCCGGGGCCAGCGCCACGACGTTGTCGCCCTTGAGCGCCGAAACCGGGATGCAGCAGACGTCGTCGAGGCCGAGGCTGGCGGCGAACCCACGATAGTCCTCCTCGATGGCGCGAAAAACGTCCTGGTCGTAGCCGACGAGGTCCATCTTGTTGACCGCCAGCACGATGCGTCGGATGCCGAGCAGCGAGACGATGAATGTGTGCCGCCGGGTCTGGGTGAGCACGCCCTTTCGGGCATCGACGAGAATCACCGCCAGCTCCGCGGTGGACGCGCCGGTCGCCATGTTGCGGGTATACTGCTCGTGGCCCGGCGTGTCGGCGACGATGAACTTGCGCTTGTCGGTGGTGAAGGCGCGATAGGCGACATCGATGGTGATGCCCTGCTCGCGCTCGGCCGCCAGCCCATCGACCAGCAGGGCGAAGTCGAGATCCCCACCCTGGGTGCCGACCCGCTTGGAATCGGCTTCCAGGGCCACCAGCTGGTCTTCAAACAGCAGCTTCGATTCATACAGCAGCCGGCCGATCAGCGTCGACTTGCCGTCATCGACGCTGCCGCAAGTGATGAATCGCAAAAGGTCCTTTCGCTCCTGCCGGGCGAGATAGGCCTCGACCTCAGCGGCGGCCGACGGGGTCTGGCGCAGCATCAGAAATAGCCCTCCTGCTTCTTCTTCTCCATCGAAGCGGACTGGTCATGGTCGATGACCCGACCCTGGCGTTCAGACGACGTGGTGACCAGCATCTCCTGAAGGATCTCGGCCAGAGTTGCCGCCGAACTCTCGATCGCCCCGGTCAGCGGATAGCACCCGAGGGTGCGGAAGCGGACGAGCCGCATCTCAGGCGTCTCGCCGGGCTTGAGCGGCATGCGGTCGTCGTCCACCATGATAAACTGCCCGTCGCGCACCACCACCGGCCGCTGCTTGGCAAAATACAGCGGCACGATCTCGATCCCCTCCTGGTAAATGTACTGCCACACGTCGAGCTCGGTCCAATTGGACAGCGGAAACACCCGGATGCTTTCGCCTTTGTTTTTGCGGGCGTTGTAGACCTTCCACAGCTCCGGGCGCTGGTTCTTGGGGTCCCAGCGGTGCTGGGCATTGCGGAACGAAAAGATGCGCTCCTTGGCCCTCGACTTCTCCTCGTCGCGGCGCGCCCCACCGAAGGCGGCGTCGAAGCCATAGGCTTCGAGCGCCTGCTTGAGCGCCTCGGTCTTCATGATCTGGGTATGCAGGGCCGAACCGTGGGTGAACGGGCCGACGCCCTTGTCGATTCCTTCCGCATTGATGTGGATGATGAGATTGAGCCCGTGCTCTCTCGCCATGCGGTCGCGGAACTCGATCATTTCCCGGAACTTCCAGGTCGTATCCACATGCAGGACGGGGAATGGCAGGCGGGCCGGGTGGAAGGCCTTCCTGGCCAGGTGCAGCATCACCGCCGAGTCCTTGCCGATCGAGTACAGCATGACCGGGCGCTCACATTCCGCGACGACCTCGCGCATGATGTGGATGGCTTCGGCCTCGAGTCGCTCGAGGTGTGTCAGGCGTCGTGCCGCTTGGCTCATCGCTGGGTTCGCCTACCGCTCGTCAAGGGGTGCTTTTTTTGTGGCGGGGTGCCTGGGACATGTCAAGCTTCGGGCCCGCCTGGCTTGCCCTGGGCATCGGCTTGGAATAATTGGTCAGAATTGGTCAAAATCAGGTTTGCCTTTGGATCCGAATAGGGGCAAAGTTGCGGCACAGATTCGGATCTTGGGCGATTCGACTCTGGGGATTGCACCGGCGTGGCAGCCGTTGATAGGGGTATTTTAGGCGGCCACGCTTGATGGCGCCGAGCTTCAGCCTACCGGCACGGCACTGTCAGATCAAGGCGGGCGGGACTTAAGGGGGGTACGCTACCGTCAGCTCCAAGTCGGAGCGTGATGCGGCACACAGAAGGCCGGCCGATCCAGCCTTGCCCACTTAGAGGTAGGGGGGAAAATCTATGGCAAACAATCTCGACGCACTGACCACGGTGTTCACCGAGTTCTACTACTGGGTGACCGTCGTAATCATGTTCTTCATTCACGTCGGCTTTTGCATGTACGAGGTGGGCTCCAGCCGGCGTCGCAATCATATCCATACGCTGATGAAGAATACGATGCTGATCCCGCTGGTCACCATCACCTTCTTCTTCTTCGGCTGGTGGATCTACTGGGCATTTCCCAATGGCCCGTTCATCACCGGTGGTATCGAGTGGGAGGCGGCCGCGCCCAATGCGCCGTGGTCCCCGACCATGGCCACCAATCTCGACGACCGGATCACCGGGGTGTTCTGGGCCGCCTTTCTACTGTTTTCTTGGACAGCCGCGTCGATCGTATCGGGCTCGGTCATCGAGCGCATCCAATCGGGCGCCTTCTGGATCATCGCGGTGATGATCGGCTCGGTGACCTGGATCATCGACGCCGCTTGGGGCTGGCATGCCGAGGGCTGGATGGTCAAGCTGCTCGGCTATCATGACGCCTATGCCTCCGGCGTCATCCATGCCATCGCCGGCGGCACGGCGCTCGGCGTCCTCGTGGTGCTCGGACCGAGGCTCGGAAAGTTCCGCGCCGACGGCTCGGCACGGGATATCCCGCCGCACAATCCGTGGCTGGTGACCATCGGGCTGTTCTTGATCTTCACCGGCTTCTGGGGCTTCTATGCGGCGTGCAACGTGCCGATCATCAGCCCAGAGGGCATCGGCGGCGAGATCACCGGCGCGACCTGGACGGCCACCAACATCTACCTCGCCCCCACGACGCTCAGCGCCATCACCTTCAACTTCCTGATGTCGCTGTCGGGAGGCTGGATGGCCGCTTACATCGTGTCACGCGGCAACCCGTTCTGGACCTATTCCGGGGGTCTTGCCGGGGTCATCGCCGCTTCGGCCGGCAACGACCTCTACCACCCGATGCAGTCCCTGCTGATCGGCGGCGCCGGCGCCTACGTGGCCTTCCACATGCACAATTGGGTGGAGCGCACCTTCAAGATCGACGATGCCGTCGGGGCGGTTGCGGTGCACGGCTATGCCGGCTTTTTCGGCCTGGTGGTGTGCGGCTTCATGCTGTGGGGCGCACCGTCCTCGCCGTTCGAGGGCTACGCCACGATCAACCCGCTCGGCATGCTCGTCGGTGCGATCATCATGTTCGGCGTGCTGGGCTTCCTGCCGGGTTGGATCATGGCCTTGGTCCTCAATGGTTTCGGGATCCTTAGGGTGCCGCGCAAGGTCGAACTGGAAGGTCTCGACTTCTCTACGGAGGAAATCTACCGGGCCGCCATCGATGAGGTCCGCGAAGCTGAACTGGCCTTGCTCAGGAATTAGTGGAGAAACCCATGACGAGCCTAATGACGATCGGACTTTCAAGCTGGGCAGGCGACCTCGAGGGAGTCGGCGCCGTCTACCCATTCCAGGGCGCCGAGTGGCTGTTTGTGCTGCTCGGTGTCATCTTCTGGATTGCCTTCCACGTCCTGCAGATCCGCCAGGAACGGCAAGAGTGGGTACACGACATGGAAGCCGATGCCGGTGGCGAGATTACCAAAGAAGCCATCGACAGATACTGATCTGGCACATCAGGTGACCTGACAGGGGCGCTGGCCGGCTGGCCGGCGCCCTTCTCACGTCCCCACCCCTCGGTGTGGCGGTTGAGCCTTGCCGGCACTCGGCCTACAGTGCCGGGGCTTGAGGATCGCGCCACCATGACCTCCACTAAGGAAAAGCCGCCGCTGGATCAGGACCCCCATGGCGTCGGCCATGCCGGGGGGCGGCTCCTGGAGCAGTCGATCGGCCGCGAGGTGCGCGCATTCCGCGAAAAGCTTGGGCTCACCATTGCCGAACTGGCCAAGGGTGCGGGCATCTCGGCTGGAATGCTGTCGAAGATCGAGAACGGCACCACCTCACCGTCGCTGGCCTCGCTCCAGGCGCTGTCGCAGGCCCTGCTCGTGCCTGTTACCGCGCTCTTCCGTTCCTATGAGGAGAGCCATCAGGCGAGCTTCGTCAAGGCCGGCCACGGGCTCGCCATCGAGCGCCGCGGCACGCGCGCCGGCCACCAGTATCAGCTTCTCGGCCACACCCCGCACGGACCCCTGGCCGTCGAGCCCTATCTCATCACCCTGACCGAGCAGTCGGACGTGTTCCCGATCTTTCAGCACGCCGGGCTCGAGTTCCTGTACATGCTCGATGGCGAGGTCATTTATCGCCACGGCACCAAGACCTACACCCTTACCAGGGGGGATTCGCTGTTCTTCGATTCCCAGGCTCCGCACGGGCCCGACGAGCTCAAGGTTCTGCCAATCCGGTTCTTGTCGGTGATCTGCTATGTCCGCGAGGGCAGGTAGCTTTCGTTCATGAGATGCAAATTAGTTTCCCAGCCGTTGGAGGCTTGCTATAAGGACCGGCCTGCCGCGCCGCCGTCGGGCGCAACATCTTCACAGTGGCCGAAAGCATCAGGGAGGGCCGCATGGCCGTCGATCTCGTCCAGTTCGCCAGGGATAATAACGTCAGATTCTTCCTCATGAACTTTACCGACCTGTTTGGAGTGCAGCGCTCAAAGCTGGTACCGGCACAGGCGATCGGCGAGATGCAGAAAACCGGCGCGGGGTTTGCCGGTTTTGCCACCTGGCTCGACATGACGCCGGCCCACTCCGACATGTTCTCGGTGCCCGATGCCGCTTCGGTGATCCAGCTGCCATGGAAGCCCGAGGTCGCCTGGGTGGCGGGCGATTTGGTGATGGATGGCGCCCAGGTCCAGCAGGCGCCGCGGGTAGTACTCAAGAAGCTCATCGGCACTGCGGCCGAGCAGGGCTATGTCATGAAGGCCGGCGTGGAGGCCGAGTTCCACCTCATCACCCCCGATGGCACGGCACTGGCGGACGCTCGCGATACCCAGGAAAAGCCGTGCTATGATCAGTCGGCCATCATGCGGCGCTATGACGTGATCGCCGAGATCTGCGAGGCCCTGCTGACGCTCGGCTGGGGGCCGTATCAGAACGATCACGAGGACGCCAACGGCCAGTTCGAGATCAACTGGGACTATGCCGACGCCCTGGTGACCGCCGACCGGCTGGCGTTTTTCAAGTTCATGGTCAAGACCGTCGCCGAAAAGCACGGGCTCAGGGCGACGTTCATGCCGAAGCCCTTCGTCAACCTTACCGGCAACGGCTGTCACGCCCACGTCTCGGTGTGGGACCGCGACGGCAGGACCAATTTGTTCCACGACGGCAATGGCGAGCTTGGCGTGTCTGAGCTCGGTTATTATTTCCTGGGCGGCGTGCTGGCCCATGCCGACGCGCTGGTGGCGCTGACCAATCCGACGGTCAATTCCTACAAGCGCATCAATGCCCCGCGCACCGTCTCCGGCGCCACTTGGTCGCCCAGTTCGATCACCTATGGCGGCAACAACCGCACCCACCTGGTGCGCATCCCCGACGAGGGCCGCCTCGAGTTCCGCCTCGCCGACGGGGCGGCCAATCCCTATCTGATGATGGCCGGTTTCCTCGCCGCCGGGCTCGACGGCATGACCAACAAGACCGACCCCGGCAAGCGGCTGGATCTCGACATGTATGCCGACGGCCACAAGGCCAAAGGCGTCAGGAAACTCCCCCTCAACCTGCTTGATGCCATCCGCAACTTCTCCAAGAACAAGATGTTCCGCGAAGCTCTGGGGGCGGAGTTGTGCGACGCCTACGTCAAGCTCAAGACCAATGAGTGGAACCAGTACTGCCGCCAACTGACGCAGTGGGAACGCGAAACGACGCTCGACTGCTAACCCGGCATGCCGTATCTGTCCGGTCTGAAATTGGTATGAGATTGGTCCCGCCGTGGCCGATCTCCCGACATAGCTTCGGTTATCAGCCCCCATGCGCTATTCCCTCGTATCGCTCCTCAGGCACTCCATCTCCGGGCACAAGGACTGGACGCCGGCCTGGCGCCAGCCCGATCCGAAGCCGGCTTATGACGTCGTCATCGTCGGCGCCGGCCACGGGCTTTCCACCGCCTATTATCTCGCCAAGGAGCACGGGGTGCGCAATGTCGCGGTGCTGGAGAAGGGCTGGCTCGGCTCGGGCAATATCGGCCGCAACACCACGATCATCCGCTCCAACTATATGCTGCCCGGCAACGGGCCGTTCTATGAGTGGTCGCTGAAGCTGTGGGAGGGGTTGGAGCAGGACTTCAACTTCAACGCCATGGTGTCGCAGCGCGGGGTACTCAACCTCTATCATTCCGACGCCCAGCGCGACGCCGCGGCCCGCCGCGGCAATTTCATGCGCATTCAGGGGATCGATGCAGAGTTGCTGGATCGCCATCAGGTGCGCGAGATGGCACCGTTCCTCGATTTCGACAATGCCCGCTTTCCGATCCACGGCGGGCTCTTGCAGCGCCGCGGCGGTACGGTACGCCATGATGCGGTCGCCTGGGGATATGCTCGCGGTGCCGACGCCCGCGGTGTCGACATCATCCAGAACTGCGAGGTCACCGGTATCCGGGTGGACAACGGCAAGGTCCAGGGCGTGGAGACCACCCGCGGCTTCATCGCTTGCAAGAAACTTGGCCTCGCCGCGGCCGGCAACTCGTCGGAAGTCGCGGGCATGGCCGGCATCAAGCTGCCGATCGAAAGCCATGTGCTGCAGGCTTTCGTGTCGGAGGGCCTCAAACCCTATATCGACACCGTCATCACCTTCGGCGCCGGCCACTTCTACGTGTCGCAGTCCGACAAGGGCGGCCTGGTGTTCGGCGGCGACCTCGACGGCTACAACTCCTATGCCCGGCGCGGCAACCTGCCCATGGTGGAGCACGTCGTGGAGGCCGGCGTGGCGATGATCCCGGGTCTATCGCGGGTGAAAGTGCTGCGCGCCTGGGGCGGCATCATGGACATGTCCATGGACGGCTCGCCGATCATCGACAAGACCCATATCGAAGGGCTCTATCTCAACTGCGGCTGGTGCTATGGCGGCTTCAAGGCGACGCCGGCCTCGGGCTGGTGCTTTGCCTGGACGATCGCTAACGACGCTCCGCACAAGCTCAACGCCGACTTCCGCCTCGACCGCTTCCGTCGCGGCGACATGATCGACGAGAAGGGCCAGGGCGCTACCCCCAATCTGCATTGATGTGTGACATGGCAAGCGTGTCGACTTCTTCTTACTCCCCTTCCCGACTCCCACGCCTTAGGCGAGGCGGTCCATGCTGATCAAATGCCCCTATTGCGGCGAGCGGCCGTCGGAAGAGTTCACGGTGCTCGGCGACGCGGCGCCGGCGCGGCCGGCCGACCTCGACGACTTCGAGGCCTGGTATGCCTACGTCTATCTGCGCGACAATTTTAAAGGCCGCATGCGCGAATACTGGCATCACGGCGGCGGCTGCCGCTCGTGGCTGGTGGTGGAGCGCGACAACGCCACCCACGAGGTGTTCGCCGTCGAGGCGGCGCGCGATGTGCCTTCCAAGGGCACGCGCACATGAGCGGTTTTCGCCTCCCCTCGGGCGGCCTCATCGACCGCACCATGCCGCTCGCCTTCACCTTCGACGGCAAGTCCTTGGAGGGGTTTGAGGGCGACACCGTCGCCTCGGCCCTGATCGCTAACGGCATCTCACTGATGGGCCGCAGCTTCAAGTATCACCGGCCCCGGGGCCCGGTGACGGCGAGTGCGGCTGAGCCCAACGCGCTCATGGAGATCGGCCTCAGCGGGCGCCATGAGCCCAATGTGGCGGCCACCGTGCAGGAGCTCTATGACGGACTGGTGGCCAAGAGCCAGCATCGCTGGCCGTCGCTCGAGTTCGACATCGGCGCGCTCAACTCTCTGGCCGCTTCAGTGTTCGTCGCCGGCTTCTACTACAAGACCTTCATGTGGCCGAAGAGCTTCTGGGAAAAGGTCTACGAGCCGATCATCCGCCGCGCCGCCGGGCTCGGCCGCGCCACCTACGAGGCCGATCCCGACCGCTACGAGAAGGCCTATGGCCATTGCGATGTGCTGGTCATCGGCTCGGGACCGGCCGGGCTGATGGCGGCGCTTGCCGCCGCGCGGGCCGGGGCGCGCGTCATCGTCGCCGACGAGAGCGCCCGCCTCGGCGGCTCGCTTCTCCATGACCATGATGACATCGACGGCGGCCCGGCGCTGGCCTGGGCCGATGGCGTGATCGGCGAACTCCAGGCCATGCCGGACGTCCGGTTGATGCCCCGCACAACCATCTTCGGCTGGTATGACGGCAATATCTTCGGCGCCCTGGAGCGGGTCAACAAGCACGTGGCCAGCCCGCCAGCACACGAGCCGGTGGAGCGCTACTGGAAGTTTGCCGCCAGGCGCGCGGTGCTGGCCGCAGGGAGCAGCGAGCGGCCGCTGGTGTTCGGCGGCAACGACCGGCCGGGCGTCATGACGGCCTCGGCAGTGCGCACATATGTCAACCGCTATGGCGTCGCTCCGGGCCGTTCCGGGGTCGTGTTCACCAACAACAATTCAGGCTACCGCACGGCGCGCGATCTCGTAGCGGCGGGCATCGAGGTGCGCGCCGTTGTGGACTCGCGCCCCCATGGGCCTGAGCTCGATTGTGGTGGCGCGGCCGTACTCAAGGGGGCCGTTGTCATCGACGTGAAGGGTGCCAAGCAGGTCACAGAACTCGCCGTCGCACGCGACGGCCGGCACGAGCGCATTGCCTGCGATTTTCTCGCCATGTCGGGCGGCTGGAACCCGGCGGTGCATCTGGCCT
>CAYWVA010000024.1:0-10918 GCA_964461545.1 uncultured Rhizobiaceae bacterium
GCGAACTCGATATAGCGGGCCTGGGCGTCGTCGACCCGCTTGGCCCGGCCGAGGCCCTGAGGGCTGGCCAGCAGCAGCCCGTCGCCGCCCTCCATCAGCTGCTCGATCTCCAGCTCCCTGTCGTCGGACATCTTGTAGCCGTCCGGTCCAAAGAGCTTGATCCCGTTGTCGGTGAACGGGTTGTGGGAGGCCGAGATCATGACGCCGAGATCGGCGCGCAGCGACCTTGTCAGCATGGCGACTGCCGGGGTGGGCACCGGGCCGAACAGGAACACGTCCATGCCGACCGACAAAAACCCTGCGGTCATCGCCTGCTCGATCATGTAGCCCGACAGCCTGGTGTCCTTGCCGATCACCACGCGCTGGCGCTGGTCGGAGCAGTTAAAGAGGCTGCCGGCCGCCATACCCACTTTCAGCGCGGTCTCGGCGGTCATCGGCCAGGAGTTGGCCAGACCGCGAATGCCGTCGGTCCCGAAGTATTTGCGCACCATAGTTGTCCACCGCTCGTTTAACGCCCGGGCGAGCCCTCTTAAACATTATCTCACACTGTGTAGCGATTGTGGCCGATCCGCCATCAATAATCTGCCGAAGCGAGTCCCAAATTGATTCCCTCCCTGGCCCTCCCCTTTTTTAGGGGAGGGAAGGACGTGGCGACGGCGGAAGTCGAAGGGCGGCCCCGTGGGCAGCGGCCTGCCACACGGCGAGCGCCTGGCGGGTCTCGGCGACATCGTGGACCCGCACCATCTGGATCCCTTGCATGACGATCACGACCGCCGCCCCGAGCGAGCCGGCGACCCGCCGGGCGGCCACTTTTTCGCCGGTAAGCTTGCCGATGAAGCCTTTGCGCGACGCCCCGACGATAAGCGGCACGCCGAGGCCGTGGAACAACGTGAGCGCCCCTAGCAACTCGGCATTGTGCTCATAGGTCTTGCCGAAGCCGATGCCGGGATCGGCGATCATGCGCGCCCGCTCCACCCCGGCGGTCTCGCACTCGGCGATCCTGGCGGCAAGGGCGTCGAAGACGTCCAGCGCCACGTCGTCATAGCGCGGCGCGACCTGCATGGTCTCGGGGTCGCCCTGCGAATGCATGAGGACGACCGGCACTTCGAGTTCACGCACCGCCGCCAGGCTTTCCGGGTCATGGCTCAAGGCGGAGACGTCATTGACCATCCTCGCCCCGGCTGCCACCGCGGAGCGCATGACGGCGCCCTTGCGGGTGTCGATGGAGACGAGATGGCCGTCTCTTGCCAGGGCCTCGACCACCGGCAGGGCGCGGGTTTGTTCCTCGGCAAGCGGCAAGGGGTCGGCAAAGGGCCTGGTCGATTCGCCGCCGACGTCGAGCACCATCGCGCCGGCTTCGGCCAGCGCCCGGCCATGGCAGATGGCGCTCTCGGGATCGGGCGTGTGGCCTCCGTCGGAGAACGAGTCCGGCGTCACATTGATGACCCCCATGATGCACGGCTGCGCCCAATCGAGGCCTGCCACCGCCGGGCGCGGCGCTTCGATCAGCGCCAGCCGCTCGACCAGCGCCGCTTCCCGGGTGCCCTTGAGGGCACCATAGCTCAGCCATCGGCGGCGGCTTCCAGCGCCCTGGCGCTCGATGATCTCAACGGCGGTGAAGCCGGTCGTGGTACCGGCGATCAGCCCGCCGACGCCACTGCGGGCAGCCTCGCTTGCACGCCGCCCCCACAGCAGCCCGCAGGGATTGAGATAGACCGCCGAGGCGCCCACGAAAACTGCCTTCAGTTGGCGAGCGTCATGCCGTCGAGCGCGATGCCGGGTTTACGCCCGGCGATCAGATCGGCGGTGATGCGTGCCGTGCCGTGGCTCATGGTCCAGCCCATGTGGCCGAGCCCGGTATTGAACCACAGATTACGGGGCCGGGCCTGGCCAAGGATGGGCGTGCCTTGCGGCGTCATCGGCCGCAGTCCGGCCCAGTAATCGGGGCGCGAATAGTCCGCCCCGTCGGGGAACAAAGTTCGCACCACGTGGAGCATGTGGCGGAAGTCGTTCGGCGTGTGCTCGCAGCCGTAGCCCGAGAACTCCGCCGTCGCGGTGACCCTCAACCGGTTGCCGAGGGGGCAGTAGGCAACGAGGTTTTCCTCGTCGACACCGCCGATGGCGGGCGGCATATGGCGCTCCTCGACCGGCAAGGTGACCGAATAGCCCTTGACCGGATAGATCGGCAGCTTGGCGCCCAACCCCCTCGCAAGGTGCGGGCTGTAGACCCCAAGACACACAACGTAGGCATCGGCGCTCACCCGGCCGGGCTCGGTCAGGACAGCTTTGATGCGATCGCCGCCCATGTCGAAGCCGGTCACCGGGGTCGAGAACTTGAACGACACGCCTTTGCCCTGGAGCCATGCGGTAAGCCCGCGGGCAAACATCCGGCAGTCGCCGCTCTCATCATTGCGGGCATAAAGCGCCCCGGCGATCTGGCCCTTGACACGGGTGAGCGCCGGATCGACCGCGACCACGGCGTCGCGATCCAATGCAGCGATGTCGCAGCCGTTGTCGGCAAGAATCTTCGATTTGGCGGCGGCCGCCTCGAACACCTTGGGGCTGCGGTAGAAGTAGAGGATTCCCCCTTTGCGCCCGTCATAGTCGACGCCGGTCGCGGCCACCGTGTCGTGGAACACCGACTGCGAGTAGGTGCACAGGCCTACCTTGCGGGTGGTGTTGAGGGCGGCCCGCTCAACGGTGCACTGGGTCCAGAACTGCCACATCCACGACCAGAAGGCCGGATCGAGGTTGGGCCGCAAGCGCAACGCCTGGTCGTTGCGCCACAGCGACTTCAGCAGGATCCCGGGCGCGCCCGGCGAGGACCAGGCGTAGGAGTGGCCCGGCGCAAACAGCCCGGCATTGGCATAGCTCGTGAACGAAGCGGGCTCGGCCTCGCGGTCGATGACCGTCACTTCGTGGCCGTCGCGGGCGAGTTCATAGGCCGTGGTGACGCCGGCAATGCCGGCGCCGAGCACCAGGACTTTCATTGCTGACGTCGCTCCTATCGCGCCGCGATGACCATGATCTCGACGGTGAAGTCGGGCGCCGCGAGCTTGGCCTCGACGGTGGCGCGGGCCGGTGCATTGCCGGGCGCCACCCAGGCGTCCCACACCTTGTTCATGTCATCGAACGTCGTGATGTCGGCAAGCCAGATATTGGCCGACAGCAGCTTGGACTTGTCGGTGCCCGCCTCCCTCAGCAGCCGGTCAATCGACCCGAGGATCTCCTTTGTCTGCTCGGCCACCGGCTTGCCCGGGCTCTTGAGCGCCACCTGCCCTGCCAGATAGACCGTATCGCCGTGAATGACGGCCTGGCTCATGCGCGAGCCCGCTTCGATTCGCTTGATGGTCATGTGTTCTCCTTGTCCGTCCGATGACAGTGGCGCGGACTATAGCCACAATGATGGAACGGAATCCACCGTGGCCGAGCCGGCAAAGGCAACGGCAAGCCCGGCTGACACATCAGGTACATTGATCGATATAATCAGAAACATTCGTTTGTCTGATGCCTGAGGCATAGCTAAATCATTTTCCCAAGAGCATCGATGGATCAACCCGCAGGGAAGAGAAATCGAAGCCGGCCAGGCAATGCCGGCCGGCGAACAGGAGTCGATTGTCATGACCCAAGCGATCGAGACGCGATATATCGAGCGTAGCCGGTTCTTGCCTGCCCTGCGCCGGCTCATGTCCAACTGGCGCAAGCGCCGCCGCCTTCACGAGCTTCAGCAACTCGATGACCACATCCTCAAGGACATCGGCATCGACCGCTTCGACCTGATCGAAGCCGTCAACGGTCCGTTGAGCATCGATCCGGTGTGTGAACTGGAACGGCGGGTGCGCTTGCGGCGCAGACAGGCGATGCCTGAGGCTACCCGGCGATGGCTGCGCGACCGCGGGTTCAGCCATCCCAGGGTCGGGACGGAGCGGTATGGTTGCCAGCGTTGCACGGGCTGACACGGACGGGCTCTCAGCGGCCGGCCCCTTGATCTTCATCAAGGCGCCGGCGCATGCTGTGAGATCGATTGCGTCCTGGTTTCAGCAAACGCCGAGATGTCGCAAATGCACCGCTCAACCGCACTGATACTGTTCCTGCTGTTCCTCATACCGGGTGCTGCGGCTTCGGCGGAGGAGCGGTTGAGCGCCATTGAGGCCGGCCGCAATCTCGCCGAGCAGATGTGCGCCCGCTGCCATGCGATCGGCGAACACGACGAGGGGCCGCACACGCAGGCCCCGCCCTTCCGGACCTTTGCCCGGATGTGGCCGCTGGAAAGCCTCGAGGAAGCACTGGCGGAGGGCATCGTGGTCGGCCATCCGGACATGCCGGAGTTCGTGCTGGAACCCCAAGAGATTGCCAGCTTCATCGCCTATCTGGAAAGTCTCGAATAGCTACTGGATCTTGAGGTCGAGCAGCACGACTTCGGAATAGAGAAAGTCGATGTGATGCGCCTCGCTCCGCCATGGCCGGTAATAGCGGGGGATGTCGAGGCGCACGATCTCGTCGGGCTCAGCCTCCGGGACGACAAAGCGGCTGTCGAGCGACAGGACGGCATTGGCCGGGGCCAGCACGGCATTGGCAAAATCGCGCACCAGGCGGGTGAACACGGGCCGGTCGGAGACATGCAGGATTTCGTGGTGCGCCACGTCGGCCCCTTTCAGCTTCACGTAGGTGATGACGAGGCACGCCTCGCCGCGCGACCCGCCCAGCACGTAGGCGGTAAGATTGAGTCCGGCATGGTCGGCGAGCGCCCGCCGGCTGCCGGCGTCGAGTTCGCCCGCCTCTTGCGGGGAGGCGATGCGGCGGACTATGCCCTCCTGGGGCGCTCCCGTCCGGCGCCACATGAAGCGACGTTCTTCAAGCACCTCCCAGCCGACCTTGGCGAGCAGCCCGCCCGAGCGCGGGTTCGGGCTGGTGGCGACGTAGGTGACCTCTGGCAGCGAGGTGACAAGTGCCAGCATCTCGTGGCCGAGCCCGCTGCGCCGCCGGTCCTTTTCCAGGTACCACGACGTAATGTTGCCGGTGCGATGGGTACCGCCGGCAAGCGGGCGGTCGGCAAACACGATGCCTAGGAAACCACACAAGCGATCGCCCTCCATGACCACTGCGCCATATCGGTCGTCTTCGGCGATCCACCGGCAGTCGAGAATATTGCGCCAGCGCTCGAAAGGGATCTTGCCCATGTTGTCGAACAGATAGTGTTGGATGCGGTGGCGCTCGCCAGGCTCCGCCCAGCGCACCGTCAGCACGGCAGCTCCCGAGGCTGGAGTTCGGCGTCAAGGCTGATCCAGCGCGCGGCGCGGTGGGCAAGAGTGCGCTCGATCAAGGCCTCGACGAAGGCCCACACCGCGCCATCATGTGCCAGGTGATGGGTGCACAGGCCGGTGGGCTCGGCGCGGTCGGCGCGGGTCTCACGGCGCGCCGCGAGATGGCCGACGATCTCGTCGAGTGCCCGCTCGGTGCCGGTGAACCGGGCCCCTCCCTTCCACTTGATCGGATCGCAGTGGGCGTTGAGCACCTTGACGTTTGACGCTGCAAACAGCGCCGGGCGGGCACCCTCCATGGACAGGGCGTGCAATCCCACCTCAGGCAGATGCGCAACCAGTGCCGGATCGATGCGGGTCCAGGGCGGCACGAGTACCGGCAGGAAGAGGCCATCGAAAGCCTCGCGGAGCCGGGCAAATCCGGCCTTGAGCTCGTCGAGCACCTGGGCCTGCGGCCGATGCGCCCCGAGCTCCCAACTCCCCGCCCCCTTGGGCGCGTGGTCGACATGGGCATAGCCATGCTGCAGGATCTGCACGCTCGAGGTGGCCTTCAGCGCCGCAACCAGATCGTCGCAGAGGTGAAGCGGGATGACTGCGAGATGCACCGGCACGTCGGCGCCCTCGGCGAGCGCCACAAGACGCTCCACCTCAGGTGTGAGCTGTGCAGCATCGTCGTCGCGCCACCACAAGGTGGCGGTCAGGCCCTGGTTTGCCCATTGGTCGAGCTCACGGTCGAGGTCGCTCCAACCCGCCATGCCGCCCGACCGCCTCAGTTCGACAATTTGCGCAGCTCGGTGCGCGCCTGCAAGAGCTCGCCCGTGGTCTTGCTCAAGCGGTTGCCGAGCTCGCGCATGATCTCCACGCCCATGTCCGGAAACTCGCGGATCAGGCGCAAGAAATGGTCCTTCTCGATCTTGAGCGTCTCGAGCCGGCTGGCGGCGCGTACCGTCGCGGTTCGCGGCACGTCGCACAGGATGGCGATCTCCCCGACGATGGCGTTCTGGCCGACGGTGGCGACGGGCACCTCGCCGGACGGCGTCTCGGCCAACACATCGGCCTCGCCGGAGAGGATGAGATAGGCAGCATCGCCTTGATCGCCCTGGCGGAACAGCGTCTGGGTTGGCTGGAACGCCATGCGCGTTGAGGTAAAGGCCAGCAGCTTGAGCTTGGCCGGCTCGAGCTGGGCAAACAGCGGCACCTTGCGCAGCAGGTCAACTTCATCCTTTAGCAACATGGCCGGCGCTCCAAGCCTGGTGATTATGCCACGAGCCGGGCAAAATAGCCCTCTTTTTTCAGCAGTTCATGGGGCGGCCCATCCTCAACCACCCGGCCGCTGTCCATGACGATCACGCGCTCGAAATCCAGCGCCATGGCGGGAGCCGGGGTCGTCCAGATGACCGCCGTCTTGCGGCCGTCGTCGCCCGATAGCGCGCCCAACACGCGCTTAAGTATTGCAGTCTGGCTGGGCCGGTCCAGCGCCGTGAGGGCCCGGTTGACGATCAAGATGTCGGGATTGCGCAGCAGCGCGCGGGCAAAGATCACCTTCTGGCGCTGCCCCTGGGAGAGCCGCTTGCCGCCGGTTCCAACATTGAAGTCGAGGCCGACCCGCAACACGCTATCCTCGAGCCCGAGTTCGGCAAGGACCGAACGGATGATGCCCAGGACCTTCTCCTCTCCGCCGGCAACGCCATAGCAGATACGGCCGAGCAGAATGTTGTCCTGGATCGAGGCGTTGCGGTTGTAGGACTCGGGGTCATAGATCTCGACCACCGTGGCAAGCTCGCTCGGCAGCTCGTCGTGAAAGCGCCGGCGCGCTTCCAACAACCGATGCTGCATGGTGGCGTCGATCAATCCCATGCGGTGGCGCGGCTCGATATAGACGAAGGGCAGCCGGATGAAGTGCTGCCGGTCTTCCTCGCTGGCAGTGTCGTAGGTCTGCCCCTGCAGTCTTGCCAGCGCCCCCTGGTATTCGGGGATCTGCTCGGCGGTCATGAAGCTCAACTGCTCGAAGAACGGATGGTCAGGGGGCAGGTCGGCGAACAGCTCGATGGCCGTGCCGGCGATCTCGCGGCCCATCTCGAACAATGTCTGATCGAGGCCCAGCTTGGCCAGAACCTGGCGCAGATAGGGGTGGACGGCGAGGTCGTCGGCGGACAGCTGCTGCTGACCGAAGGTGCCGAACAGCAGGTTCTCCGCCACGGTCGCCTGGGTGGTATAACGCGCCGGATCGAAGAGCTCCACCAGTCCGGAATAGGCCTCGTCGGCAAGTCGCTCGCGCACTGCCCTTCGGGCGGCGAGAATGCTGTCAGCAAGATCGTTCTGGGCGGCCGGGTCGATGGAGCCGCGCAGGCCGAGATTGAGCAGGTCCTCGTCAAGCTCCACCAGCGCCAGCACGCGCTTGATTCGGTCGAGAATGTCCTCCGGTCCGGAGGCGCCGGCGGACTCGTAATCGATCCAGTCGGCCTGGATGTCGAGGGGCGAGTTGCCGGTCCTGCGGGCCTCGGACTCCTCCCAGGCCCGGTGGCGCTGTGCCGTGTCATCGTAGCTCTTCGGGCGCAACGGAGCATGTTTGAGGCCATAGAGCAGGTTGTCGGCCACCGTCCCCTGGATCAGCGAGGCGTCGGCCGGCACCAGCGACATGCGCCGGCCGGTGACCGCCTCGTCAAGCTCGTCGATGGCATGGTCGTTGATGGTGATGCGCCCGGAACTCGGCGGCAAAAGCCGCGCCAACGCATCCGGCAGGTATTCCGCGCCACTGTTGGGGCCTCCGACCAGCGCGGTATGGCGGTCAAGCTCGATACGGGCGCTCACCTGCTCGAGCAGCTTGGTGCCGGCATCGTCAGTGATTGACACGTTCACCAGCCGGATGTCGCCGGACAGCGGCTCCACGCGCCCGCTCACCAGCTTCTGGAACCGCCGGTCGAGCATGTTGTCGGAATTGAACTGGTCGATCACCTGGGAGTACTTCACCTGCACGTCGAGACGCTGCAGATCCCAGTCGATGAGCTCCTTGATCGGCGCCGGCAGGTCCTTGTAGGCGGCGATCACCGCCACCAGCTGGCCGATATCGATGGTGCCCCTGAGGGCAAACCAGCCGCCAATCGAGTAGAACAGGAACGGCGTCAGCTGGGCGAGAAAGTTGTTGAGGAACTTGACCGAGAACTTGCGCAAGAACAGCTCGTAGCGAATGGAGAAAATGCGCCCCAGCCGCGCCGATACTTCAGCCCGCTCGTAGTTAGAGGTGTCGTTGGTATGAACCGCCGCCACGCCCTCGACCAGCTCGCCGACCCGGCCGGCCAGCTGGCGAGCGGTAAGCTGTCGCTGCCGGCCGAGCTCGATCTGGCGCCGCCGCAGGCGCGGGATCACCACGGCCTGGATCAGTATGATGGCCAGCGCAATCGAGCCAAGCGTCAGGCTCTGCAGCATGATGAAGGCCATGGCGGTGAGTGCCTGTCCGCCAAGGAAGACCGGGGTGACGAATGCCTCGCCGATGAACCCGCCCACTGGCTCGACTTCGTCTTTCACCATGCTGGCGACTTCGGCCGGCTTGACGCGCCTGAACTGGGCCAGGGGAAAGCGCAGCACCCGGTCGACCAGCTCGAAGCGCAGCCGCCGCAGCATACGCTCGCCCAGGCGGCCCTTGTACAGGTTGATATAGAATTTGAAGAGGCCGTTGACGATGACCAGCGTCAGGAAAGCGAGGCTCAGCGCGATCAGCATCTCGATCCGGTCGAGCTCCAGGCCGGAAAAGATCTCCAGTCGGCCGCTCTGCGAGATCCAGGTCGGAACGCTGGGCTCGATCCTCAGGAAGGAGTCGGTGGCGCCTTCCTGCTCAAACCCGACCCCCTGGATAGGGCCGTTGACGATCAGCTTGGGCAGCTCGAGCGACATGAAGTAGGTCGGCATCGAGCCCAGCACCACCGCCAGGATCCAGATCTGCTGGACCTTTGTGTGCTTCCAGGCAAAGCCGAAGACAGTTGACGGGAGGCGCTCGGCCTCCGCGGCAAGCTGTTGTTGGCGAGGACTCACGCAACCTCCTGCGTCGGATCGAGAACGATCAGCCGCCGCCTGGCGTAGGGCGAGCCGCGGATCTCGGTGTCGTCGAGGGTGAACTCGATCGTGCAGCGCATCTTTACCATCGGGCGCGCCAGGATATGGGGTATCTGGCTCGAAGCGCGCTCGAGCGCTGGCGCATACTCGAGCACCACGGTGCGGGCGTTGTCAATAAGCGTGAACAGCGCACGGCCGAGGGGCTGGTGAGAGCCAAAGGCCTTGAGGGAATAGCCGAGCAACACGAGTCCGTACTGGCCAGCCGGTGCGTTGAAGGAGACCTCCTGAAACCTGCGGGCGATATGGCGGACCTTGCAAGGACGGCCGTTCAGCTCCCCGGATTCGTAGGGCTCCACCTTGGGATCGACGACGAGGACGCTGTCCGGCCCATGGGTGAGCAACGGCGTCACCGGCCGCAGATGCCCGCCGATCTCGATAATGTGGCGGCAGTCCGAGACGAAGTGGGCGGCGATGGCTTGGCGCACCATGGCCGCCGGCCCGGAGAGATGAGGGATGTCCAACTCAGTTACAGCCGGGGCCGTCATGGTGATAGCACTGCAATTGCCTTCAAGGGGGGCTGAGCATACAAAGGTTGCTTCGCGCCGTCACCTTCGTCGAGGCCGCAATGTCGAGAAAGCCGCAATACGTCTCGGACCCCGACTTCACTTTCGATGTCCTGAGAGGCTTGGCGCAGTATACCGGCAGCCGATTCATCGGTGATCTGGCCGAGGCTGTGGTTCGTCATCCCTACCACAACATCTCCCAGGCGCTCGGCCACCGCCAGATCGCCTGCAAGACCTGGCTGCGTGACGCGCTCGTCGAGGTGTTCGGGGGGACCTTCGATACGGTATGGGTGGTCGGCGGCTGGTATGGCGTGCTGCCCGCCCTCCTGTTCGATGACCAGCGATTCAGCATCGGCAGGATCGTCAGCTTCGATCTCGACGCCGATTGCGCCGCGGTTGCCAGCGCCGTCAATCGAGGTCCTGTCGAGGAGGGTCGGTTCGAGGCGCGGACCGGCGATATGTATGAACTGGCCTACAATGGCGCCACGCAGCCTGACCTCGTGATCAACACCTCGTGCGAGCACATTCCCGACGTGCGCCAGTGGCTCGAGCGCTTGCCTGCGGGCATGGCGGTGGCGCTGCAATCGAACAACTATTTCGACGATCCCGAGCACATCAATTGCGTCAAGTCCTTGGAGGAATTCGTGGACCAGGCGGGGCTTTCCAAGATCGCCTTTCACGGCGTGCTGGAGACCAAGAAGTACGCCCGCTTCATGCTGATCGGCAATCGCTGAGGCACCTCGCCTCGAGCCCGAGGGTTTCAGGTGCCGTGCCGCCATCATCAGCGCCTGGCGTGCCACGCGGCAAGCAGCAGCTTGACGGTGGCCTCGGCACCGTCGAGCCTGAGGCCGGCGGAGGGAGGGGGACCGGACGCCATCGCCCGGTCGATCGCCTTCGCCAAAGTCTCAGGCGACAGCACGGCCTCGTCGACCACGTGGACGATGCCCATGGCGCTGAGCGCCGCGGCGCGGCGGGACTGCTCGGTTTCTCCGCCCTCGGCGAACGGCACCATGACCGAGCGGCAGCCGGCTTTGAGCACATCGG